>NZ_NKHR01000005.1:230550-233780 GCF_014467285.1 Xenorhabdus sp. PB62.4
ATGTCTGGCAGTGTCCTACTCTCACATGGGGAGACCCCACACTACCATCGGCGCTACGGCGTTTCACTGCTGAGTTCGGCATGGGGTCAGGTGGGACCACCGCGCTGTTGCCGCCAGACAAATTCTGTATTCAATCCCGAACAAGCTGCTGTCTTGCATTTGAAACCCCATTCTGCTCTCTCTCTACGCCCAAAACACCTTCGGTGTTGTCAGGTTAAGCCGCACGGTTCATTAGTACCGGTTAGCTCAACGTGTCGCCACGCTTACACACCCGGCCTATCCACGTCCTCGTCTCGAACGTTCCTTCAGTGTCCTCAAGGGACAAGGGAAGACTCATCTCAAGGCAAGTTTCCCGCTTAGATGCTTTCAGCGGTTATCTCTGCCGCACTTAGCTACCGGGCAATGCCATTGGCATGACAACCCGAACACCAGTGGTGCGTCCACTCCGGTCCTCTCGTACTAGGAGCAGCCCCTTTCAATCTTCCAACGCCCACGGCAGATAGGGACCGAACTGTCTCACGACGTTCTAAACCCAGCTCGCGTACCACTTTAAATGGCGAACAGCCATACCCTTGGGACCTACTTCAGCCCCAGGATGTGATGAGCCGACATCGAGGTGCCAAACACCGCCGTCGATATGAACTCTTGGGCGGTATCAGCCTGTTATCCCCGGAGTACCTTTTATCCGTTGAGCGATGGCCCTTCCATACAGAACCACCGGATCACTAAGACCTACTTTCGTACCTGCTCGAGCCGTCACTCTCGCAGTCAAGCCAGCTTATGCCTTTGCACTAACCTCACGATGTCCGACCGTGATTAGCTAACCTTCGTGCTCCTCCGTTACGCTTTGGGAGGAGACCGCCCCAGTCAAACTACCCACCAGACACTGTCCGCAACCCGGGTCACGGGCCTGCGTTAGAACATCAAACATTCAAGGGTGGTATTTCAAGGATGGCTCCATGCAGACTGGCGTCCACACTTCCAAGCCTCCCACCTATCCTACACATCAAGGCTCAAGGTTCAGTGTCAAGCTATAGTAAAGGTTCACGGGGTCTTTCCGTCTTGCCGCGGGTACACTGCATCTTCACAGCGAGTTCAATTTCACTGAGTCTCGGGTGGAGACAGCCTGGCCATCATTACGCCATTCGTGCAGGTCGGAACTTACCCGACAAGGAATTTCGCTACCTTAGGACCGTTATAGTTACGGCCGCCGTTTACTGGGGCTTCGATCAAGAGCTTCGCCTTGCGGCTGACCCCATCAATTAACCTTCCAGCACCGGGCAGGCGTCACACCGTATACGTCCACTTTCGTGTTTGCACAGTGCTGTGTTTTTATTAAACAGTTGCAGCCAGCTGGTATCTTCGGCTGATTTCAGCTCCGCCCGCAGGGGCTTCACCTACCTATCAGCGTGCCTTCTCCCGAAGTTACGGCACCATTTTGCCTAGTTCCTTCACCCGAGTTCTCTCAAGCGCCTGAGTATTCTCTACCTGACCACCTGTGTCGGTTTGGGGTACGATTCAATGTTACCTGAGGCTTAGAGGCTTTTCCTGGAAGCAGGGCATCTGTCACTTCAGCACCGTAGTGCCTCGTCATTACGCCTCAGTGTTAACAGCGGTCCGGATTTACCAAAACCACCCACCTACACGCTTAAACCGGGACGACCGTCGCCCGGCTGACATAGCCTTCTCCGTCCCCCCTTCGCAGTAACACCGAGTACAGGAATATTAACCTGTTTCCCATCGACTACGCTTTTCAGCCTCGCCTTAGGGGTCGACTCACCCTGCCCCGATTAACGTTGGACAGGAACCCTTGGTCTTCCGGCGAGCGGGTTTTTCACCCGCTTTATCGTTACTTATGTCAGCATTCGCACTTCTGATACCTCCAGCAAACCTCACAGTTCACCTTCAGCGGCTTACAGAACGCTCCCCTACCCAACAACACTTACGTGTCGCTGCCGCAGCTTCGGTGCATGGTTTAGCCCCGTTACATCTTCCGCGCAGGCCGACTCGACCAGTGAGCTATTACGCTTTCTTTAAATGATGGCTGCTTCTAAGCCAACATCCTGGCTGTCTGAGCCTTCCCACTTCGTTTCCCACTTAACCATGACTTGGGGACCTTAGCTGGCGGTCTGGGTTGTTTCCCTCTTCACGACGGACGTTAGCACCCGCCGTGTGTCTCCCGTGATAACATTCTTCGGTATTCGCAGTTTGCATCGGGTTGGTAAGTCGGGATGACCCCCTAGCCGAAACAGTGCTCTACCCCCGAAGATGAGTTCACGAGGCGCTACCTAAATAGCTTTCGGGGAGAACCAGCTATCTCCCGGTTTGATTGGCCTTTCACCCCCAGCCACAAGTCATCCGCTAATTTTTCAACATTAGTCGGTTCGGTCCTCCAGTTAGTGTTACCCAACCTTCAACCTGCCCATGGCTAGATCACCGGGTTTCGGGTCTATACCCTGCAACTTAACGCCCCGTTAAGACTCGGTTTCCCTGCGGCTCCCCTAAACGGTTAACCTTGCTACAGAATATAAGTCGCTGACCCATTATACAAAAGGTACGCAGTCACACCTTAAAAGGTGCTCCCACTGCTTGTACGTACACGGTTTCAGGTTCTCTTTCACTCCCCTCGCCGGGGTTCTTTTCGCCTTTCCCTCACGGTACTGGTTCACTATCGGTCAGTCAGGAGTATTTAGCCTTGGAGGATGGTCCCCCCATATTCAGACAGGATACCACGTGTCCCGCCCTACTCTTCGAGCTCCCAACACCAGCGTCTTCGGATACGGGGCTGTCACCCTTTACTGCCGGCCTTTCCAGACCGTTCTCCTGACGCTGATATTGTTGATGGCTCTGGGCTGCTCCCCGTTCGCTCGCCGCTACTGGGGGAATCTCGGTTGATTTCTTTTCCTCGGGGTACTGAGATGTTTCAGTTCCCCCGGTTCGCCTCATTCACCTATGGATTCAGTGAATGATAGTGCAACGGATTGCACTGGGTTTCCCCATTCGGATATCGCCGGCTGATAACGCTGCTTATCAGCTCACCGGCGCTTTTCGCAGATTAGCACGTCCTTCATCGCCTCTGACTGCCTAGGCATCCACCGTGTACGCTTATTCGCTTAACCTCACAACCCGAAGGTGTCTTCAGATTGGAGTATTGAGAGACTCATCAATGCCATTTTTCAATAACACTGATTGTTTCAAATTTTCAGCTTGTTCCAGATTGTTAAAGAGCA
>NZ_NKHR01000050.1:0-7915 GCF_014467285.1 Xenorhabdus sp. PB62.4
CGCTCATCAGCACGGCCGCCTGCTTTAGGATCGCTTTTTCCATTTCCAGGCGTCTCACCTGTTTTTCTAATGCCTGTATCTGGCGTTGTTCGGGCGTCAGTGCCTTGCCCACCGGCGTCATTCCCTGCATTTCGGCTTTGTACTGGCGAACCCATTTTCCCAGCGTACTGCTATCGATCCCCAATGAACGGGCGACATCGACAACCCGTTGTTGATAAAGAACAACCTGTTGAACCGCTTCCAGCTTAAATTCAGTGGAATAGTGGCGTTTGGTGAGTTTCAATTTCATCGTCATACCTCATTGTCATATGAATAACATTAGCAGGCTTTTGAGGTGTCCGAGATCCTTATACCACTACAAGCCGCTGGTGGATTACTTTCGTAACGCACGAAAAGTGTTAGGTGTTACGGCGAAGGAAATTCACGCCGCCACTGGGAAGCAGATGGCCAGTCACTGGTTCAGCGACAGCCAGTGGCAGTTACCCAATGAGGCAGACTACCAAAAACTACAGGCACTGTTTGATCGCATCGCCAAAGAAAAGCACCAACGTGGCGAACTGGACACGCCCTATTCTAATTTGGTGGAATCACACCAGATATTATCGCGTCAGCATGACGAACTGCGGCAGGAATACGGTTTAATGCGCCATTCATTCACCGTCACGGCTGATGTGCCTTATACCGATGTCTGGCATTTTGCACCTGTGCAGTATTATCCCGGCAAACACCCCTGCGAAAAGCCGGCTGACCTGATGGCACATATTATTCAGTCCAGCAGCCGCGAAGGGGATCTAGTCGCCGATTTCTTTATGGGCTCTGGGGCAACCCTGAAAGCAGCTTTGAAGCTAAATCGCCGTGTGTTGGGTGTTGAGCTGGAAGAAGAACGGTTCAAGCAGACTGAGCAAGAAATAGGTTTTAGTAGTCAACTTTGAGTTTACAACCCACCATTTGATCACGGATAGTGTTATTTGATCACGGATAACGAATTATTAAGGTCGCCCAGTGCGGTTTTTTTTGTTCTTGAGAGAAAATAAAATTTATTATGATAATTATCATTCCTTTGATGATGATTAATAATAGGCTTAAAAACGTTCTCTTTATCTGAGTTAAATTATCAGTGTTATCCTTATTTTAATAGGGGTGTTTAGATATTGTGTGGATAATATCTAAGTGATGTCTGACAAGATTAATCCATATAAATAAGGTGAAACGCTATGATAAATAAAAAAGTGAGTATTCTTGCAGGGCTGTTTTTGTCTCTGGTTGCTGGAACAAGCATGGCTGCGGAGACTAAGAGCGCTGATGTTGGAGGTATAGTTAATCCAAGCAATTTTGGTTGTACAAAGCTTATGACTTCCGGTGATTATATTGGGAAACTGGCTTACACTGTTTCTTTGGATTCATTAGTAACCAATTTTTATTGGTTTGTGAGTCTGGAATCAAATGACATAGGATGTGTTGCTGTTAATTCAAACAATGCAAGACATGTTAAAATCGCTCACGAAGCCTTTACTGAAGGTAAAATTGTAAAAATCAAACTCGATGGGTATTTTATAAAAGCATTAGTATATTAGTTTTAATTTACAACACCATACAAGTTACCTAAATATTTTATTATTAAACCAGTGTATTAATAATGCTGGTTTTTTGTTTCTCTATAATCACTATTTAATGATTATTGTAATGTGGAGAATGCCAGGGCTGACTGGCTGCTTAGATACTGTGTGCTTAACTGCTACCTGAAAGACTGACCTATATTCACTTATCGTGTGCGGGATGGTATGACTTGGTGCCTCATGTCGGAGATCAGTACCGACCTCCACAACCCGTAGTAAACTCAGAGTTTACAACTCGAATAGATCGGGGTTGGTGCTAATGAAAGATGAGTTTGATGGTTTTATTCAACTCCTGCAAAAAATGCAGTAGTTCAAAATCCCGCAAATAAGGGATGTTCAGAGGAATATTTCAATGCAGCAGACAGAAGAAATAGCTGAAAAAATCATTTCTGGACTTTTTGTAGACAGTGAAACCCCAATGGAGCTATTCGGTATTAACTGGCCGCAGGCTGAATGCTTAGCTTTGCACATTGAAAATCAACCTATCGGTGAGACCGACTAGTTCAAAATCCCGATATCGGAATTCCGGCATCGGAATTAACTCAAGTGGTTATAGGTGAGAAGAATATGACTTCTAAATATCCAACACGAGCTGATGCGGTAAAAGCACCGCCGTATCCCGATGAACTGGATAAGAACGGCAAACCCAAAGTCAATATCGGCAAGATTTCAGCAGAAAAAGCGGCTCTCGCAGTGAATGGTTGGGTTACGTTACCACCTACAGAACATAAAGCTGATTGGGATGATTATCGTCAGCGGCATGGCATTGCGGCCGCAAAGCAGGCATCCAGTAATGGGTTGTATCAGGTAGAAGAGAAAAAACCAGTAGCAAAATCTGTAACCCCTGATTCAGATGAATACCAAGTGAAAGAATACGATCCGCTAAAACCTCATATCGATATCCGCAAGAACGGGATTTACTGGGCTGAACCGAAAGAACAAGGTGGCGAAATCGTCGAAGTTGAAAAATGGCTGAGCGATTACATGGAAATCGTTGGCATTGGCAATGATGGCAGCGAAGGCTATCTCATTATCAAGCTACGACAAGAAGGCACAGGAAAATATATCGTTGAGGCACTTCCACGCCATGAAATCGGGATGCCCGTTGGTTGGGCTAGATTACGTTCACGAGGAATGAACATCACCGTAAAAAACAGTCTGTTGCCTGTTTTGGCTGAATATTTGCAACGCAGCGGCGATCGCCGTGAATGGATTGTGACACAAAAGGCAGGCTGGCACTGCGGAGCATATGTCATGCCGGACGGTGAGATCATCGGCCAGCCCTATATGCCTGTCGCATTCAGTGGCGGCACATCTGCCATTGCCGGTTATGTGGTCAGGGGAAGTGCTGAACAGTGGAAAACACACGTTGCGTCATTACTGCAAGGCAACCGCTCAATGATGCTAGGCGTACTGGTGGGGTTAGCAGCCCCACTTAATTCGCTGACAGGTGGGAGCTGCTTTGGTGTGCATTTATTCTCCCAATCCTCCGCAGGAAAAACCACCACTGTTGAGGCGGCCAGCAGCTTATACGGTGATCCCGAAGAATTGAAATTATCATGGCACGGTACTAACCACGGTTTAAACAACGAAGCCGCGGCCCGTAACGATGGTTTTATGCCGATTGACGAAATAGGGCAAAGCTCGAACCCTAAAGAAGTCGCTAACAGTGCCTACAGCCTGTTTAATGGTGTCGGCAAAATTCAGGGGAAACGGGAAGGCGGGAACCGTGCTGTGATCCGCGGGAAGATTGCTGCCCTTTCGACAGGCGAGGAAGATTTAGAAACGTTTCTGATAAAAGGTGGGATCACCCCAAAAGCCGGGCAGCTTGTCAGGCTGCTCAGTGTGTCCTTTATTGATACAGAATGTTTCAATGGTCATGAGGATGGTGATTCTCATGCAAGAGCCATTAAACGTGAATCCAAACGCTATTGTGGTGCAGCGGGTCGGGCATGGGTTAAATGGTTGTCTGAGAATCAGGAGCAGGCAATCGACATGACCGCCCGTAAAGAAAAAGTGTGGCTTGATGGCCTGCCAGAAGAAGCCTCAGCGCAAGTCAAGCGCGTTGCCGTGCGTTTTGCGTTACTGGATGCCGTTGGAGAACTGGCAACCCATATCACTGGCTGGGGTAAAGAAGCGTGTCATGCTGCGGCAAAACAAAGTTTCGATGACTGGTTAGCTGATTTTGGCATCGGAAACCGGGAAAAGTATCAGGTTATCACACGAACTCGTGACTTTATCCAGAAATACGGACTGTCGCGCTTTCAGCCTTATACCTACGGCAGGCCAAATGGCGATATTGATACCTCACACGCCATGAGGATTAGTGATCTTGCCGGGTATCTGGTGCATAACCGCCGTCATGATGGACAGGTGGAATACCATATTATCCCCAGTGTATTTGAAGCAGAAATATTGCAGGGATTACAGAAAAAATCCGGCTTTGAAGCCTTAGAAGAGGCCGGAATGTTGGTTAAAGCGGAGAAAGACCGCTTTATCAGTAAAACCATTTCTGTAAACGGCACTCAGGGACGGTTTGTAGTGCTGATTTTCAGGGATGAGGATTAACCTCACGTAAGAGAAAAAAACGTTGGGATAACGGGATATTGGGATAATAGAGACTAATTTTATTATATATCAGTTAGTTATAGATGTTTTATTTATCCCGTATTATCCCGCGCTATCCCGTAACATTAGATGATTACAAATAAAGTGATATCGTGGCAATGGAAGTTATCCCGAAAAAGATTTTTCTCTGGCAAGTTATAATTTATTGAATTTTAAATAATTTAAATTAGTGACATGATGTTACGGGATAGGCTGGGATAACATGGGATAGAGTAACGCAATGAGATATATAATAAATATGTCATTTACCCCGTTATCCCGTGAAAATTGGTGCAGTTATATAAAGATAATCGATAGTAACGGTTATGTTTCTTCAGTTCTCCGAGCTACCGGGTTAATGTATTAGCCTGGTAGTTCGGAGAAGACAAGCGTAGCGCGTCAGTGTCATTCTGAATTTCGGGTGTGAAAATATTATCTTCTCACACTCAGTTGAGTTTGCGTTATTGATTTGCCCATGGCTTGGAAATCACTAACGTAATCAAATATCGCTCTTCATCAGGATGCCTGTCATCTTTGAAACGTACCATGTCCAACATGATTTGATACTTATTATCTGCTTGCCAATAGGTCGCTCCAGCGCCACCTTTCATACGACGAAGACTCTCATGCAATTCTGCCGTATTAGCTAAGGGTTGATACCCTTTAGTAAGCGCCCAACCCGCTTTACGCCACTGATCTTGTAAATCCAATACAATCTTGATTGCATCATCGTAGAGTAATGGTTCAATTTGTGGAGACATACGCACGCTAGTGATGACTTCATTCGCATACACAACAGCAAAGAATCGAGCTGGGAGGGTCACAAATCCATATTTAGGGTCAATAAAGCGTAAGCGCGCATCTGTTTTTGGAATATTATGCCAAATTTGCCCCGGAAGATGTGGATCAATCTCGGCACTGGATCTCTGTCGCATATCCTCGTAAGGCTCACCTATCACCAGCGCTATCTCAGGTTCACGGGAATTAAAGGAATGGTAGAAATAGATGATAGTTAAACCCAGAATGATGGATAACGTTAGGATTAAGCCACTATCTTTGATGAGTGATTCTCTGACACGATGCAGTGCTCTCATCGCCTGTTGCGTCCCCGTTCTCGGCTGGACAAAACGCATTGAGGGGCGTGATGCCGCTTCACATATCGCCTCTGCATCAACGAAATCATTTTTGTTACTTTTGACAAAAGGACGAACAAACTGCGGAGATATCAGCTTCGCATCATGGCCTAAATCAGCGATCCGGCGAGCCAGAAAATGTGCACCCGCACAAGCTTCCATCACGACGGTAGTCGATGTATACCCAGCTAAAAATTCCATTAATTTTGGGCGGGTAAATTTTTTACGCAGCATAGTCTTGCCGAATTTGTCCTGACAATGGATATGGAAAGAATGCTTGCCGAGATCGATACCAATAAGGGTGACGTTTTGCATGATGGACTCTCCAGAAAAAATACTCTATAAAGAGTATGGTTCACAAGGTGGGGAAGACCATCTCATTAACTCCCGTAGCCTGAAAGGGAGAGCAAGCATTGCGGTACATCTGCGCACTTTTGGAAGCAGATATCGTCAGACACCTAACCCATCGTCTGGCGATGAAAGTCTCTTAAACTGAAAAAGGCCTCAAAAAGGTGTTTTTATCTTGTCGTATGAGTGTATTGAACGTTAGATCATACACTTATTTTTCATATCCACATTAAACCCTGTTTTCATTTTTCTTTTACCTAATGGGATTGATCTGCATTCTGGTTTCATTTCACGTTATACGTACAGAGTGCTTGTACACATCCAGTCCATGCTTTTAACCACCTCAGTTTGAAATATTCAGCGGACAGATTTTCTACACACAAACAATTAACTCATTGCTCCCGTTTTAAACCTTAACCTTGCGGCGTTTTGCTGTGCCTGCTGGCATTTCAACGCGCGCATGATTTTTGCTGACTATTTGCTGAATTTAAGGCGTCACTTTTTGCCGGTTTACCGCTGAAAGTGACGCCGCAATCAAAAGGCAATACAACCCTGACAGGCTCACGCCTGCTTCACCATTCAGTGAATCTGACACTGCATTTTTAGATTGAAAAAGGAGAACTTGACGATATCGAGGCTGGCTTTTAGCCAGTGGGGATGACCTGTTTATACAGGCGGCAGTACCGAGTACTCAACCGATACCCCGCAATACCTCAACAGTATGTTGATACTCGTTTATCTCAGGGGATTGCCAAACGAACAGTGCAAAATGAAATGTCCGCGTTGCGCAATATCTTCCGCATGGCAGGCCGGGAGAAACTGGAAACCTCGCCGCGTTTGAGCAATAAGGCATTGGGCTTAAGTGGAAGCAGCCGCGCCGGAACGAAGCAGGCGATCCCTGATTCCACGTTTCAGGTTGTTTATCAGAAAGCGCTTGAACGTGATGTTGGATTTGCCACCACACTGAAACTCGCTCGATTGCTGGGGTTACGTTCTCAGGAAGCGGTGCAATGCAGTGCTTCATTGAAAAGCTGGCGAAAACAATTAGAACAGCCAGAGCCGAAACTGCATGTTGTTTTCGGTACAAAAGGTGGCCGACCAAGACAAACCCGTGTATTGGATGTTACTGCTGTAAAAGCGGCTGTCGAGCAAGCTATGGCTGTTGCAGAACAACGCGGCGGTAGATTGATTGATTGATAAGCCCGATCTCAAACAGGCCATGAACTATTGGAAAACACATACCACAAGGATTGGTTTAACCGGTTGCCATTCTCCCCATAGTTTGCGTTATGCGTGGGCGCAGGATGCACTGAGTTTTTACCAACAGAATGGCTTTAGCCGTCAGGAAGCACGGGCACTGGTATCAATGGATTTGGGGCACGGTGATGGTCGCGGGCGTTACGTTGAACGGGTTTATAGTCGTTTAACTTAGCCGTTCGGTTATTGAGTTAGATAAAACAATCAGTTAAAGTGTCTCCGCCATTAGCAAAATCTAATGGTCAAGGCGTCGCGGCCTTGTGTACCCAAACACTGGTAGGATGTTTCTGCCAGTGCGTTTGCTATCGCCTTTTCAATGGTGATTCAGATGGGGGAGACTTCGGTCTCGCCGGTGGGTACTCCGGTCCGCGAACCCTGTCTGAATCACCACCATCAATATTAATTAATGGAAGGGGTAGCAGGAATGAATAACAACATAAGAACTGACTGGCATCAGGCTGATATCATCGCAGCATTACGTAAACGTGGAACAACCTTAGCGGCTCTCTCCCGTGAAGCGGGACTCAGTTCATCAACATTAGCAAATGCTCTCAGTAGGCAGTGGCCTAAAGGTGAATGGATAATTGCTAACTATCTCGGAATCCATCCTTCTGAAATTTGGCCTAGTCGGTATTTTGATCAGCGTGGTCAGCTTATTGAGCGTAAAATTCGTAATAAGCCACAAAAATAACCATTTATTTACGTATTTTCTATTCCCCGTAAAAATTCATGCAAAACTCAAGGCGCAAGTTTTATTTTATATAACTTGCGCGTCTTTGATTAATATTTATTTGAATTTAATTTTCATTATACTTTTTATAATCATATATACGCACTTAACTTGAAGATGCAGGTCTTAGAATCTGAAAGTTATCAGTCAGTCGGGTAGTCAACTCTTTCGCTTTTTCTGGCAAGGTAATATGAAAAAAGCGGCGAAGTGCTTCACGGAACGTT
>NZ_NKHR01000051.1:0-6836 GCF_014467285.1 Xenorhabdus sp. PB62.4
AACGTTCCGTGAAGCACTTCGCCGCTTTTTTCATATTACC
This sequence comes from Xenorhabdus sp. PB62.4, assembly GCF_014467285.1. Lineage (NCBI taxonomy): Bacteria > Pseudomonadati > Pseudomonadota > Gammaproteobacteria > Enterobacterales > Morganellaceae > Xenorhabdus > Xenorhabdus sp. PB62.4. The sequence continues at coordinate 41 of NZ_NKHR01000051.1, forward strand.
TTGCCAGAAAAAGCGAAAGAGTTGACTACCCGACTGACTGATAACTTTCAGATTCTAAGACCTGCATCTTCAAGTTAAGTGCGTATAAAAATAAAAAAATTTTTTCATTTAAATTGGCTAGATCAGTGTTATTAACTTTTCTACGTGAAGTTAACTCACCCGCGCATCGAATCTCGATGTTATTTTTTTTATTGTCCACATTGATAATTTCAAATGATACTATTAACAAAATAATGGAAAGTAATGAAAGCGCAATATATAACCAATGGTTTTTTTTCATCGATTTACACCAATATTGTTTAATATGCTTCTGCAGTCTTTAGTTTTGTTATTTTTGTCTAAGCCACATATGCCTATAAAACTAATTTGTGTGTCCTGACTGCCACTACGTGTTTTTTTATAGTAAATATTACCCTTCGAGAGGTCGCAATTAATGATTTCTTTGTTGATATCTTGTTTGGCTATATCAATATAATTCTCACCCACATCTATTGGAAGATCTCCCAATGCATAAACGTCACATTTTCCAATGCTATAAAGAAATGTTGTTTTTTCATCGCGTACGTTTAGGTGTTTGAATGTAATAAAAGCTTCATAAGAAGCGTAGCTACAGAAGAAAACGAATGTCATGCATATAACGAATTTTTTTATTTGTTGGTTTTTGGGCCTTGTGAAAATAGTTTTATCAGCGGGGTGCTTTAATTGCGCCTCATTTTCATTAATAGGAAAAACATTATTTTCACTCTGTTTAATTACTGGCTCTACAGCACCCTCGAAACGAAAACCTACTTTAGGAATGGTGATGATAATCTTTGGATCCCTTCCCAAGGTTTCAAATGATTTTCGAATCTCACTTACAGCGGCATTGAGGCTATTGTTTGAACGTGTAAAACCATAATCCTCCCATACCCTTTTCAATAAATCTTCCCTATGAAGAGTTTCCTTGCTATTAGTGACCATTTCAAGCAGCAATCGCGCCGCTTGGTTTGATAGTGTGATTTCATGATTGCTGTCGTTGAGTAATGACAGTTGCTTGTCTGCAGGTGAGTATATGATGGTAAAGTTTATAAAGTATTTCAATGACTTAATTCCAAACAGATTAAGATTTTTCTTAAAAAAATAGATCTATAGATTTTCCATTTGCTCGTCAATGGTTTTATTTAAAAGGAGTGAATGATCTATCCTCTGTTTTTAAAGAGGTATTAACTGCTGCTTCGTGTGTTTTTTTTTATTATTATTGGGGTTTAATTATTATAATATGCATTTTATCAGAATAAAAACATTTTTAATAAAATAAAGCAGTATAATGTTTTTTTTGTTTTTTTTATTATCTATCATTGTCGCCGTTGTCACAGAGGTTCTCTGCTTTACCAGATGCGCAGTGTGACACGGGAAAACGGAGCTCAGGTTATAAGAGGTCAGTGTTGAGTTCTTCATTCATCATAGGATGTGCTTATGGGGTGACTTATGCACTTGATGTACCTGCTTGTGGGCGCGGTTCCATTTCTTATGTTATTGCCTTTTGCTATAAGTGATTTTATAAGGATTGCACTGTTAAGGATGGAATGAACCGATAGTATCTTGATTGGAAGACGCCGCTAAATGATGGTGCGTCTGTTCATGCCCCGTTCGGGTTTGAGGGCAGCTTAAAACATATTAAACCGCAAGCAATGGATTAAAAAATGGTCACTAACTATCGGATTTTATTCTTAGCAGTCATATTATTTTTATTTGGATGCAGTAGTAACAAAGAACATGTATCAACTAAAACCTATGACAGAGTTAAATACTCTGTTGTTAATAACACTCAATATAGCCTCTCTGTAATTCGAAAAAATGTGGAGTGGGGTAGCTGGGTTTCCATACCTCTATCAACTATTCAGCCTTATGGAAGGGATTCATTTTCTACCAAAGTAATCTTAATTGCTGGGACTGAGGGTAATGTAGGATATTATCTAATAAAACATTTTTAAGGGTTTAGCCTTGAAGACTATCAATGTTTCGCAGGCATATGGACGGCGGGATATGGACATACCACACACGTTTCACCTAGCGATACAATGACTGAAGAAGAAGCGAATATTTTTTATATCAAGACATTGAGAATAGTGATAACACGGTTAATCAAATGGTATATGCACCGCTCACTCAACATCAATTTGATGCTTTTGTTTTTAATCTCGGTGCCGGAAATTTTTCTCATTCAACACTACTGAAAAAACTGAATGTAGATGATTATTAAGGTTGTGCACGTGAATTTTTTCGCTGGGTTTATGTTGACGGAAAAAAGTATCTGGATTGGTAAAACGTAGGGAAGCTGAAAAGACTTTGTTCTTGAAATAAAGAAATTGTTGTAAAACTCATCGCTGTTATTTTTATAAATATGACTGAAATTTGTTAGGGCGGTAGCATTCCTATTATTAAGAGAAATTAGTATCGCTTTAATTTCTTACATTAAAAATAAATAGCGTTTTTAAATGTTATCTACTGTAAATAAAAAGGTTATTATTATGGAAAATTACACAAAATGGACAGAAATTCCAAGAATGAATATTCAATCGGACAGGGATGCCAAGGTAGGAGAGAAGATATGTGCTTTTGTTATAAATCCGGCAACTGATGAAATACTTGAAAACAACCTGTTTATACCAGATAGTGATGAGATAAATCATTATATATGGCCAAAAAAATTTGCAGAAAAAATAAATAAAACCAGTAGCTACATTTGTGCTGGAGAAATGAATGAAAACGGCAACATTGAACCACTGAACAGCCAATACAGGAATAAGCTCTGGAAATCAAATGCAAAATTAACTGTATATCCAACAAATTGTTGCCTGAACTGCTGGAAAGAAGGGGGAGGAATATCTTCCTCGGGTGCGATTCCGCCGGGAATGAGAATAATATTATCCACAAAAAGTAAAAATTATAATTTGCTATACGAGACGCTAACTTTTAGTTCGGATAGTACAACATCAACAATGTATCAATGGCCTTATCACTTATCCGTGTATATAAACAAAAATAGTTTATTTTTACGTTCTGGAGAGAAAAATCAAGAAACAAAATTAATTACACCGCTAAAAAGCAGCTATCGTAATAAGATCTGGCTACCAAATGGTAGTAACTACACATATGATATGAAGTATGAAGCGAATGATGTACTGAAGAGTGATGCAGAAAAGGTTTTCAACAATGCCCTTGCAACATTGACTGGCGTCCAGCCCCCTTCTAAAACGACAGTCGATCAGTGGCTAATCGGCTTTAGCCAAGGGAGATTCAGAGACATTAGTTACCCATCCACTAATGCCGGAAGCAATACAGCTCCTCTTTATAAGCATCTGGGTAGAACGAGAGACATAGCAAACTATATCTATCATAATTCGGTCTCAGAAGAAGATAATTTATTATACTTCTGCCATCGAGGCACTTCATTTTTATACCAATCAAGACTATAAGACCAGTAACTGGTGGGACAGACAAATAGGTTTGGCAAAAATTATTGCAGAAAGCCTCGTATTATTAGTCGAAAGATTCTCATCTTCATCGTTGAATGATTGCATCACTTATTTAAAAAAAACAACTAATACGTCAATGGAGCAGGTGGGCGCTAACCAGGCTGATTTCGCATATATACAGCTATTTTGGTCAATTAGTGGTTGGAAAAATACAGGTCTATCTTCTTTCCTTAATGATGCCTACGCTGCTTCAGATTCTACCTCATCGCTTTGTTTTCCTGTCTCCCGGCATGGAAAAGAAAACGGTCAAGGGATAAGCGTTGATAATTCATTCAGCCAACATAATCCCCAGGCAGGGAAATATTCTCAACTTTATGCGGGCAGCTATGGAACGGTTCTGTTAAGCAATATTTTTAAAATTCAGGCTATTCTTTATGGTGTTTTTTCTCTGAATGAGGATGCGATTAAAAGCCTTGAGAACTTCATGATAAATGGGATGGGGTGGTTCAGTTACGCCAAACTATATGATTTTCAGGTTTGTGGACGCGCAATCAGTCGCAAGATGAACGGTAGCTCTGCTCTGGCAAGTTGGTGCCAACAGTTGATGGACTGCAATCCGAGGCGTCCTGAAATATTACAGGAAATTATCCGAAGGGCTCAGGGTGATGAATCCCGTAACAATTATTACCTGGGGAGTCGGGCATATTGGGTTAACGATTACATGACCCATATTTCAGAAAAATATTGTCTATGGGCAAAAGTTGTATCAACCAGAACTGTCGGTGGTGAGTCCGGTAACGGCGAGAATCTTAAAGGCTATTATATGGGATGTGGTAGTTATTTCATATCCAGAACCGGAGGTGAGTATTTTAATATACAACCGGTCTGGGAATGGCAACGGATCCCAGGTACAACTGTAGAACAGGTTCCTGGTTTTAATTACCCATTAATCGACTGGGGTTATAATAACTGGGGGAGTGATGATTTCGCAGGTGCTATCAGTGATGGTGATATTGGCATTACTTCAATGATGCTTACTCGAAAAAACATTAAAAATGCGAAGAAATCAGTTGTTGCACTCCCGGATAAATCCGTGTTCATGGGGTCGTCAATAGATATATCGCATGCTAATAACGCTGTTTATACCAGCGTTAACCAATGTATTATTAATGGTGATATAACAGTTTATTATAATGATGGCACTCAGGAAAAGCTTCCTCTGGGCGGAAAGAAAAGGTCAAATAATATTATTCAGGTCACTCATGATGGATTACGTTATGACTTTCCGAACACGCAAACCGTTACCGTTCAAGCGATTACTCAGACAGGTTGCTGGCATGATATAAACAAAGGAGGAAGCAGTGATATTGTATCCAAAAATGTTTTTTCCATCTGGATTGAGCATGCAAATGGGAATGCAGGTGAATACTATTATGAAATTACTAATACCGAAAATACAAAGCCTACATCACAAACCCAGTTCATTTATACTGACAATGCTCATATAGTCACAGATATAGAGAAAAGAACCGCTGCAGCAGTTATTTTTTCAAACAATGAAGACGCGGTTTTATTAAACAGTGTCGAAATAAAAGCATTAACTCCAATAGCCTATATAGCGACAGTAAGGGATGATGGAATATTAAACCTTACAATCGCTGATTTGAGTCAGAAACTTACAAAAGTTGATTTCTGCTTTACATGGGGAGATATTACTTCTTTAACTAGTTTTCCATTACCGGGTGGAGACAACAAAGGAAAAAGTATCACCTACTTAGTAGGTCCTATAACAGGCGACAAGAAAAATATATTTTAAACGTAAACGCTAGATGCCAACCGTATTGACGTTTATTAACAGGTGAGTTCGTCTTTCCATGGCAGCAGGTCACGTATACGCTTTGCCGATCAGTCTTGCATATGGCTGGTGACGTCCCGCTGCCACGCCTTCGAACCCGCCCCCTGTCAGAGAAGAGTACTGGGCCGAACAGATGACGGCTCAGTAACCTCGATTGAATGTATATTGGGGGTGCTACTAAAAATGCATATCGTAATTACTTTCAGGCTGATTTTTAATCAGCTCTGAAGGCAGTAGGGCAAAACCCGTTATCTTTTCAAGCTCGTAATCACTAATCGTCGATATTGTTTTCTGTGTCAGGGGGAATTTCCAGAATTTATAGAAATCTGTTAAATCTTTTTGTACTATTTTTGAAGATATCATTGCCATGATATTCATTTGTTCAGATGCTGTGGCCCCTATATGAAATTCAGGATCACTGATTTCACCACTCATTCCCCGCATCATTCCTTATCTTCCCCTCAAAATAGGGATAATTTTTATTGTAATTTACAGATAACTATTTAATTTATTGATTTTATTCCGGATTGGCGCTTTTATAGAAAAGCTTATAGCGCTGCATTTTTAGTGAGATACCGCCCCGAATTTAAAATAGCAAGCGGCTTAACAGATAGAGAATGATAACAAATTTCATTGGTTATCTGGTGCTTTTTGAAAGAACATAAAATGCTTAAATTGATATTGTCAGGGAAGGCACAGCATTTAAAATCACTATTTGTTTGTGAGGCGTTATTTATTCAACCGAATTATAAGGTAAGAGTTGAAAATAAAAAATAAGTAAAAATATGCCTTCTATTCCCTCCTTCGAAATAACACCATAGTTAATATGATTAATATCAAATAAAGAAAATTAGATCGTAAATAAGATAGTAGTCTACAAGCTATTAACCATTAAACTTTCTGAAACACCTTTTTATAAAATAATTGAGGTTATTATGTACAGTACAGACTTGTTACTGAACAAAATCAATCAAACTCGCGACGGTCAACCAATGACCCTCGCCGATCTTCAGCCTTTCTCATTCGGCGAACTCAGAAAAATGTTCGAGGAACAGCTGAGCTGAGGGGAAGCACGCTATCTCCATCACGAAGTCGTTGAACAAGAAAAACGTCATCGTCTGCTGGAAGCCCGTATTTTCACCCGTGCTAACCCGCAATTATCCGGCGCTATCCGCTTGGGTATTGAACAAGACAGCCTTTCACGCAGTTATGATGAAATGTTTGGCTCCCGTTCTTCTTCCTTTGTGAAACCGGGCTCTGTAGCTTCCATGTTTTCACCGACTGGCTATCTCACCGAATTGTACCGGTCAGTGTTGAGTTCTTCATTCATCGTAGGATGTGCTTATGGAGTGACTCATGCACTTGATGTACCTGCTTGTGGGCGCGGTTCCATTTCTTATGTTATTGCCTTTTGCTATAAGTGATTTTATAGGGATTGCACTGTTAAGGATGGAATGAACCGATAATATCTTGATTGGAAGAC
>NZ_NKHR01000052.1:0-6582 GCF_014467285.1 Xenorhabdus sp. PB62.4
TAGTCTTGCCGAATTTGTCCTGACAATGGATATGGAAAGAATGCTTGCCGAGATCGATACCAATAAGGGTGACGTTTTGCATGATGGACTCTCCAGAAAAAATACTCTATAAAGAGTATGGTTCACAAGGTGGGGAAGACCATCTCATTAACTCCCGTAGCCTGAAAGGAAGAGTAAGAATTGTGGTACATCTGCGCACTTTTGGAAGCAGATATCCTCGGACACCTAACCCTCCGTCTGAGGATGAAAGTTTCCCGGTGGTATTCATCATCGGCTATTCACATACATAACCGAGCAGAACATGCTCTGCCTTACGTTAATCGATACCGTTTTAACCGGTACAACATTCACCTGCATTTTGCATTTATCACGATAAACGTCCCGAAAACGGCGCGGCGTCACTTGTGTTAAAGCGCAGCGATTACCAAGTGACGCCGCCGGGCGGCCAACGTCCAGAACGCGTCTGGTCTGGCTTTACGATTGATTTGAACCACGAATTACTCAAAGTCACCCGTTATTTCGGGCATTTTCTGATTCTGAACCACGTTATTCGTTTGTTTTTTAACCTGACGCCTGACAACAGGCTGATGCAGTAAAAAAGGAAAAATCACACCACGTCATGATTAATGAGGCGTTCATCCTGACTAAAATCAGGCACTGAACGGGGAGTACTCCACCGCCGTGCTCAGCACGTAGCGGACTCCTGCAAAAACTCAACGCAATTTTCCCCTGCTACACATTATCTGACGCACCACGGAACGGTGGACCTGAACCGACACGCAGGGACTTGTTTAAAAACGAATGAAAAAGAAGCAAATGAGTGGGAAAGGCGAGAATGGCGCAGAAATCGGCACGTTCGAAAATCGAACAGTTCAGAAAAGAATTTATCACCCATGCCCGAAACGGGCGCGGAAGTTTTGCCACTGTCGTGGATCGTGAGCGGATTGCCCGGCAATTCCTTAATTTTCTGAAAGACAATGACATCAGGCTTCGACAAATGGACAGCCTCAAAGCCAAATATATTGAGCGCTATATTGCTGAGCGTAAGGCCAACAAGATCAGCCACCGAACCCTGCAAAATGAGATGTCAGCACTGCGGACGATTTTAAGGCAGGCGGGCAGGTATAAACTGGCCGCACCGGATAACTCCCGCCTGAGTAACCGGGCACTGGGTATTGTCGGGACGAGTCGCACAGGCACCAAAACGGCATTAATGCCTGCGGAATTTCAGGCGGTTTTACAGCAGGTTGAGCAAAAAGACCGGCGCGTGGCGGCGGTAATGCAACTGGCGTATGTACTGGGGTTACGTACCAAAGAAGCGGTGGAAGCTTATAAATCCTTGGCGACCTGGAAAAAAGCGCTGGAAAACGGGCATACCTCCGTGCGGGTGGTATTCGGCACCAAAGGCGGGTGGCCCAGACAGACGCTGATACTGGATCGGGAAGCCTTACAACACGCTATTGCTTACGCCGAATGCGAGCAGGCCGATCGCAGCGGCAAACTGATTGATAAACCCACTATCACTCAGGCCATAGACCGTTACCGATACATTGTCAGAAGTGCAGGACTGAACGGCAATAAAGCCCCGCACAGTATGCGCTACCATTTTGCCCAACAATCCGGGGCGCATTATACAGCGCAAGGATTCAGCGAGCGGGAAGCGCTGGCGCTGGTATCGATGGATTTGGGGCATGGCGATGGGCGAGGACGCTATATCAAGCAGGTGTATTACCAGAATATTGAGGATGAATAAGATCATCACGCTTCTGACATTATTTTCAGTATCAGAAAATGAATTACCGCTTGATCGTACTGTTTCAGAGCATTAATCCCCCGGCGCATATCGACAGGTTCCCGCACCAGAAAAAGCTGTTCGGGTTTCAGCATCGGGTCAGTACCTGAATCACTCCCGGCAATAATGCCAGCGGGCAGATGATAACATAGCCGTCGGGCGTCTGCAGGGTGACCGTGGGTGTTTGGGCAGACGGGAGTGAAACGGGTAACAATGCTGACAAACCCAGGCTGAAGTCGTGAGAGATTTTTTTACTGTCGGCGATCCAGTCCCGAAAAGAGGAAAAGTTCAGCTGATGCTGTTGACAATACTGTTTTCGGGTCAGGCCACTGTGCCGCCATTGGGTCACATGTTGCTGTTTTTGTTCCGGGGTGTATCGGTTACGGCGCATGATTGGGTCTCCAAATGAAAGATAAGAAGCCGTAGCGTGCATGTGCCGGATGGAAGGAACAAGGTGAGATCACCGGAGCCTTACCAAACAGATAAAGGCTAGATGGGTAAATCTGCGGCCAAGATGCGGTCACGTAATTCATCCGTACGGGTTGGATCCCGCGGGTGATTAAAAGTTGCCTAAAAAGCAGCACAGCTTTTGATGACTCACCTGCGTTAATACGACGGAGCGCCCCCGCGTTTGGGAGCGCTGATTCAGTGCAGGATCAATGCAAAGTGGTGGCCACCCTCCCCGTCATCACTCGTTCTTTCCCGCGAAGGATGCCTGAACAGTTGAAGCAGGCCGGGAAATCTGCATTTTTGTCTTTACCAACCAGGCGCTTGGTATAGATATATGTCCGCTCCAGACTTTCCTGGCTGTCGATCCCCAGTTCATCAAAACGGTGTAAGGCGAAGTTCAGTGCCTGCACCTCCGCGTGCAGGCCGGCGATCCCGGCCATCATGGGAAGCCGGTTATTATTTTTATCGAGATGTTCGATGATCCGTTTTTCGATAATCGGATGTAACGGAACCGGTTTTTCACCGAAATCCGTCGGCTTGGTGACAGGTGTGGCGTTCCGGTGGGAATAGATTTTTTTTTCCGAATACGCTTTCTTAATCCCCCCGATAAATTGCTGCCTATCGGTCACCTCGTAAGATGGCGTCGTACCGACATTGTCTCCAGACAGGCTAACACCTGGGAACCTCTTTTTCTCGTCTGACTCCAAGCTGCCGGGCAGGTTGAGAAAATGTCGGGTATAAATGACGCGATCGTCGAGAACGGCGACGACCGCCGCGTGCGCGGCGTACTCTTTGAGTTTCTTGTTGGTAAATTTCGTCTCGCCTGCAAACGCGTTTTTTCTGGCCACCGATTTCTCCGCGTTTATTCTGTCGGTTCCATTCTGAGCTTGCTGGAAAATCCGCCGAGTACTGTGGTCGATCATGCGATGGGCAATCCCTAAATCCGTGCCAGGCACGGTGTCTGAATGACGTTCGTGCTGATCCTCTCGGATCAGACCATCCCGATCGGTGAACGTCACTGGGTTGTTCCCAACCATCCGGTACAGGTTCAGTCCGTCCACTGTGCCCGCCGGATCTGCAGAGAGCCACCGCCCAACCCAGGGCTGGTAATAGCGATAGCCGTAGTAATACAATCCCGTTGCGTCCCGCTCCTTGCCCGAATACCGGAGGGTTTTGTAATCCACCTCCATCGCGCTGCACGCCGCGAGGATGGCTGTGCCGCCATACGGATAGTATTCCTCCTGGCTGATGAGGTTACCGCCGCCGTCCACTTCCAGGCCACTGCTGCCGATGAGATTGTCGTAGCTGTAACGCAGCGCGTCATTGCCGATATTGGCCGGCTTTCCACTCTCCCAGTGCAGTACCCGCACCTGGGTCCTCCCGGCCTCACCCACCATGATGACGTGAAGATGTTCTGTTTCTGCGCTGCCGTTTGTTGTGGTATGCAATTCTAGACCCGGCAGATACAACACCCGCTGCGTCTGCACGGTGTTACTGGCTTTCTGGGTGCTGACTTTCAGCACACGCTGGCTGGATGCGTCATAACGGTAGCTTTCGCCATCGTTTGTCGCTCCGTCACGCACCACCGGACTCACTTTCAACAGCTCACCGCGTGGCGTCCAGGCTAGTGTCTGGCCCAGTTGCAGCAGTGCTTGATACCCTCCAGCCGTGAACAGCGCATCCACTTCTGACGGGGTTTCCGTAAGCGTGCTTAACACGCCCCGGTTGCTGTGGTCGCTGATTGTGATGCCCGTGGTGTAGTTATTGTTCGTAGCAGGCGCACTGTGGCGTATCTGCGTCAGGTTGCCGGCACGGTCGTAGGTGTAGGTGCGGGTATAGTTTGTATACATGGCATTATCGAAGGAGGATCCCGGCGGGAGGTGGTTACCCTGCTGACCGGCATTCGCCATCTCGCGCCCGGTGGCGCTGACCAGCTGGTACAGGCTGTCATAGACATACCTGTTCTCCGGTACCACTTTTTGGTTGCGCCAAAAGTGCGTTTCTTCGGCGTCATTGCGCACACTGAGCACATTGCCCACCGGATCATACTCGTAGCGCAGGTCTTGCTGTACCTTCGCACCGGCAGCATGCCCGGTCGGCCGTTCAGTTCTGATGTCGATCAGGCGCTGGGTCTGTGGCTCGTAGGTGTAAGTAGTCACCACACCATTGCCGTGCGCTTCGCGCAGTTTTTGCCCTGCGGCCGAGTAGGCCAGAGAGGTTACGATGGCCTGCTCTTTTTGCCCTTTCAGTGACAGCCAGCTACCCGTCAGCAATCCTGCCACATCATACGCCAGCCGCTGTACGTTACCCATTGCATCCGTACGGGTCAGTAATGCGCCCGTGGCATCCACCGTGCTCAGGGTGGTGAAGTTTTCCGTCGCCAGCCGGTCGTTCCAGGCGGATTCATTGCCTCCCTGCCAGTCTGCGTCCGTATCGTCCGGCAGCAGTTGGCGCGTGACGGACAGCGGGATGCCGTTAAGTGCAATACTGTTTGTCTGGTTCAGTCCGGCGGTGTCATAGTGACACACGCACTGTCCGGCCAGGTTGCTGTTCTTCTCTGCCTGAGTGTTCCCGGCCCAGACAAAACGCTCTGTGATACGGGCCGTTTCGCCAGCAGGCTGTTCGGTGATACTGAGCGGGCGTCCGGGTAAGGTTTCATGCTCATACTGCCATGTGCGGGTGACCCCGGTTGCATTGATGGCCAGTACGGGGCGACCCGTAATATCATTCAGCATCAGGGTATTACCTGCATCGACACTCCTTGTGCGCACAACCTCACCCGTCAGTGCAATATCATAAATCAAGTTGGGATTGACTGTATTATCCGTCTGCTGTAAGTCAAACAGACGCGGATCAATACTGTGTGCTAGCCGACCTGCGAGCGTAAACCGATGGCGGGTGATCCGCTCATCGGTTTTGGTGGGGGTATCCGGGTGGCGGTGATAATGGAGCTCGCGAACGGTCAGCCCCCGGTTATCCAGGACAGCCACTTCCGGCGTGTTTTGATACAAGTTATTGCCGCGGTTTAAAGTCATAAGACATTGCCTTTATAGAGTAGTTAACCTTCCCCCGTCTCTGGCAGGAAGGTCTAATTATTTAACGTTATCGAGTTAACTAAGAGAGCGTGTCGTTTTCATCTTCATTCACGACAAACCAAGGTGTCAGCCGATTTTGACGTAAATAGCCTTTGGCGGTTCTCACCTGGTATTCCCGGCCAAGGGGATCATAACGGTATGTATCGGCATACAAATCCTGCCGGGCACTGTCATCGCGGAGGTACTGCCAGGCATCCAGGAAAAAGGGCTGGTAGGTTCGGACAGGTTGTCCTTTGCCGTCATACTCGGTCCGGCCTGAGACCGCCCAGCGGGTGGTGGTACGGGCGACGATGGGTTTTCCTGTCGCGTCCGTACTCAGGCTGCCGTTTGCGGCTCGTTGCCAGGCTTCCCCTGGCGCATGGTAGACGGCACTTTGCAGTAAACGCCCAAAGCCGTCGCTGTAGGTGACGCTCTTACGCAGTTGTTGCTCAGGGTCGGTGTCATAACGGTCAGTGGCTAGCGCCAGAACATGGACAGGCTCCCGTGAATCGGTTAATGCCTGCTCATCCATCACAATACCCTGACGTTGCTGCCAGCGCCGGAAACCCAGCACACAAATCCGCTTATCTTCCGTCACTACTCCCGCGTCAAGCAGTGCCTGCCATGTAAAGCCCGCCATAGATTCCTGATAGCTGTGCGCCAGCGGCATCCAACTCAGCGGTGCATAGACGATGCAATTAGCGACCGGAAGATTGGGTTTCAGGCCGAGTGCCTCCTCCACGGAGGAGGGCGGTGTAAATGGGTACTTTTCAGGCGGGGTGTAACCCTGCGGGGTGCCTGCCTCTGTCCCCCAGAACCGGCTGGATGACACTTGCCCCAGCGCATTCAGGGTGATGTGTTGTTGGTTGTCATTCGCATCCGTTATCTGAACGGGGGTCAGGAAGCGGTAATCATAGGTGGCATCTGTATATAGGCCGGCAGCATCCTGCATGCGAATGACGGCACAGTAATGGGTATCCCAATGAATGACGTTTTTTCCAACCTGCACCGTAGCGCGCTGGGCCAACGGACGGTAAAACGCCTCCGTCCCGCCGTAATCGGTATGGCCCTGACGGGCAACCCAAACCGCCGATTCCGCCCCGGTATTGAACGGTCGAGGAATATACAAATAACCCGCCTCAATTAATTTCTTTTCCAAGGCTTCAGGGGTTAATGTGCCATTAAAGGCCTGCAACGCCAGCTCATCAAAAACCGCGGTTTCGGTATAAGCCACCAATGCCTGCCGGGTCGGGTTTTCTTCGGGGC
>NZ_NKHR01000053.1:0-6570 GCF_014467285.1 Xenorhabdus sp. PB62.4
CACCCAAATGATAAAATCTTGCTGTGACATAGCCCTTGTTCCTTTATTTCTCTCAGTTTGGCGACTTAAAGTTATAAAGGAGCGGCTATGTCATTTCAACTCACCTCGAAAGTCGAGCATCGCGTTACATTTAAGACCGCAATAATGACAGAGGTGCTTGATATGGCAGCGGCAACAGAGAATGGATTTGCACAACGCTTGCGGGAACTGCGCAGACAAAAAGGCCTCTCCCAGTCTGAACTGGGCAAGCTGGCCGAACTGCATTACACCCACATAGGCCGCTTTGAGCGCGGCGCTTCACGGCCGGGCTGCGACACCTTAAAACGTCTGGCAGATGTGCTGGATGTCACCAGTGATTACCTGTTGGAAGGCGCTGAGACCGAAGCGGCGAAAGCCCGATTTGAGGACAGGGAATTACTGCGGCAATTTCAGGCCGTGGAGCAGTTACCGGAGGAAGATAAAGAAGTGATTAAGAAGTTGCTGGATGCCTTTTTAACCAAGAAGCAGTTACAGGCGCTGGCAAGGTAAAATAACCTGTTGATTTAACGCGGGGAAAGAGTGCTACCAACACTTTAACCCCGCTCACCATAACCAACTATTAAGGAGTTGAACATGGCTAAGGCGCATTCTAAGCAAAACCGCGCGGTAAATAAAGCCGCCAAAACAGAACGTTATTACACCGTGGGATACGTGCCGCAAAATGGCAGGTCGAATCCCCGACCTGCGATAAATTTAACGGGCAGATGGCTTAAAGCGGCGGGGTTTGAGATTGGTGACACACTCACCGTCAAAATTATGGATGGCTGCATTGTGCTCATTCCTGATAGTGATGGCGCCCGTGCCATCCGGCAACAATACGAGCGCCAGCAAGACCAGCTCAGTGAGATTAAGCTGCGGATGCGGGAACTGATTGGTGACTACAAAAGCCGCTAAGGGCGTAAGCGTCCGGTGATCTCACCTTGTTCCGTCCATTCGGCTCTTGCACGCTACGGCTTCTGATTTTTTATTGGGAGACCCAATCATGCGCCGTAACCGATACTCCCCGGAACAAAAACAGCAACATGTGACCCAATGGCGGCACAGTGGCCTGACCCGAAAACAGTATTGTCAACAGCATCAGCTCAACTTTTCCTCTTTTCGGGACTGGATCGCCGACAGTAAAAAACGCTCTCAAGACCCCAACCCGGGTTTGTCAGCCGTGTTGCCCGTTTCACTTCAGCCCGACCAGACACACACGGTCACCGTGCAGACGCCCGACGGCTATGCCATCACCTGCCCGCTGGCATTATTGCCGGGAGTAATTCAGGTACTGACCCGATGCTGAAGCCCGAACAGCTTTTTCTGGTACGGGAACCCGTCGATATGCGCCGGGGAATTGATGCCCTGACCCAGCATATTGAACGGTTAAACCTGCGCTGGCAGGAAGAAGCGGCGTTTGTTTTTTGCAACAAGGCCCGCTCCCGCCTCAAGGTGTTGCGCTGGGATCGCCATGGGGTCTGGTTGTGCACCCGCCGTTTGCACCGGGCCCATTTTGTCTGGCCAAAACAAGGGGAACGCAGCTGGGTGATGACGCCTGCCCAGTTTGACTGGCTTATCCGTGGGATCCACTGGCGGCAGGTGGAAGGGGACGACCTGTCCGGCTGGCAAAGTTAGTTTTTTAACCCCGGTCACAGTTTTATCCCATAATAACAACCAATTATCGGGTAAACTGTTGCGATGACACTTCATGACTTAATGGCGCTGGATGACCCCGGGCAATTTCGGGTACGGGCTCTGGCGCTGCTTCAGCAACAACGCGACTACATTGACCAGCTGGAGGCGGCCCTGAAACAGGCCCGGCGCTGGCGTTTCGGCGCACACAGCGAAATCCTGCCGGCCGGTCCCCAACGTCGCCAGTTTGAGGAAGATGCAGAGACCGATATTGCGGTGCTGGAAACCCAGCTCTCGCGCCTGCATATTCAGGAAGAACCCCCCTTGGCCCGCCCCAAACGTCAGCCTTTGCCGGCGGCATTACCCCGGGAATCGGTGCGGTGCGGGCTGGATACCCAAAACTGCCCTGATTGTGGTCATCCCTTGCGCTTCCTGCGGGATGAAATCACCGAACGGCTGGAATACCGCCCAGCGACGTTTCTCGTCCGGCGTTATGTCTGTCCGCAGTACAGCTGTGCAGCCTGCCAGGGGATTCATGCCCAGGCCCAGCCCGCGCATCTCATTGAGAAGGGCCTGCCGGAACCGGGCTTACTGGCCCAGGTGATGGTCGCCAAATACCGGGATCATCTGCCCCTTTACCGCCAGCAACAAATCTATGCCCGCAGTGGGGTGATCCTGGCGCGCAGTACGCTGTCAGACTGGGTGGGACAAGTGGCCATGGCCTTGCAACCGTTGGCCGACGCCCTGAAACTGGCCCTGCTGGTTTCGCCGGTGTTGCATGCCGATGAAACCCCGCTGCCGGTTTTGGTGCCGGGGAAAGGGCAGACGCAACGGGCCTATCTGTGGACGTATGTGACCGGCCGTGATCACGCGCCTGCCGTGGTGTACTACGAGTTGCAGCCTGGCCGCAGTGGGCGTTATGCCGGGTCTTGCCTGAAAAACTGGCCCGGGGGCACGCTGGTAACGGATGATTATGCCGGTTACAATGGCTTATATGCCCGGCCCGAAATCACGGAAGCCGGCTGTTGGGCACATGCCCGGCGCAAGTTTTTTGACTATTACCAGACCAGCCAAAGCCCGGTGGCGAAACAGGCGTTGGACGGGATCCGGGAACTGTATAAACTGGAGCGAAAAATCCGGTCGCGTCCCCCGGATAAACGGCGTCAGTGGCGGCAGCGTTATGCGCGCCCCTGGCTGGATGAGTTCCGGTCCTGGCTACAAACCTGTCAGGCCAAAACCGCGCCCAACTCGGGATTACACAAGGCGATAGCCTATACGCTGAAGCGCTGGGCGGCACTGGTGTGCTATCTGAATGATGGCCGGGTGCCGATAGACAACAACCGGGCAGAAAATGCGCTTCGGGGGGTGGCCGTGGGGCGAAAAAACTGGCTGTTTGCGGGGTCATTAGCCGCCGGGCAGCGGGCCGCCATGGTGATGAGTTTACTGGAAACGGCCCACGTGAATGGTCATGATCCCTGGGTCTGGTTACGTGATGTCTTGCGCCGGTTACCCACCTGGCCGAACAACCGGTTGAATGAACTTCTTCCCTGGCCTGAGAACCCGTTTAGCTAAATCCCACTTCGTTTTTATCTGACAAAGCAAGGTGAGATCACCGGACGCTTACCTTGATCGTACTGTTTCAGAGTATTAATCCCCCGGCGCATATCGACAGGTTCCCGCACCAGAAAAAGCTGTTCGGGTTACCTTGTAGGCAAGGTTCATGGGGACAAACAGATAAAGGTTAGATGGGTAAATCTGCGGCTAGGATGCGGTCACGTAATTCATCCGTACGGGTTGGATCCCGCGGGTGATTAAAAGTTGCCTAAAAAGCAGCGCAGCTTTTGATGACTCACTTGCGTTAATACGACGGAGCGCCCCCGCGTTTGGGAGCGCTGATTCAGTGCAGGATCAATGCAAGGTGGTGGCCAACCTCGATATATTTACTCATCGTACTAATAAATCAACACTAGTGAAAAACCACTGTATTAAACTTTGCGTGGCAACATAGTTGCATTGATTACATATCTATGTTTTGTTCCGAAACGTTTTTCATCTTCCATATAAGCCTTACCTTCAGGAATATAATGCAATGAGTTAATTTTCATCCTGTTGTAAATTGGGAATGTGACCTCCTCTTCCGCTTTCACGAGTGGCTCAGATATACCTGCATGTCCTTTTCCAAGTTCGAAATGCCACAATACAGCCGCATTAACTATATACCCAATGCCATTATGAGATTTTGCCGTTGACATTATGGTCACTGATTCAGTTATTTGATTTATGTCCTGGATCTTACCTTCTTTACCGCCTTTATTTTCGTTCATAAACTGAGCAAACCAAGGATAACTTTGCTCTATAGCCGTTCCATCCCCCCGGAAAGTTTCTTTAACATCAGCTTTAGTATATTTCTCCCATTGCTCATCAATCTTTTTATATATACCTTGTACTTTATTTGCTTTATCGATATCTATGCTTTCAGCAGCAACTGAGTCCATAGCTTTACTGCCAATATCCTTCCATTTATTAACAAACTCCTCAATGTCATTGATTGAACTGTAATGCTTTATTCCTAATTGGTGTAAAGCTCTGGCAAATGAAGTAATGAATTTATACTCGTTGCCTTGCTGATGATGTATTGAAAGTTCCGGTTCAACACTGACAGTTCCCCATTTTTTCGCAGGTACACCCGGCGATGGAGTTCCGGCGCCCATCATTGGCGGTGGTGGTGGTGCTCCAGCCCCCATCATCATTGGCGGTGGTGGTGGTGCTCCAGCCCCCATCATCATTGGTGGTGGCGGTGGTGCCCCAGCACCTGGTGGCATATTACCTACGGGGATTAGCCCATCACTGTCTCTCCACGTCACAGGATTATTCCTGACCATGCGATACAGGTTCAGTCCGTCAATGGTTCCTGCCGGATCCGCACTCAGCCACCTCCCTGCCCATGGCTGGTAGTACCTGTATCCGTAGTAGTACAACCCCGTCGCGTCGCGTTCCTTGCCCGAGTATCTGACCGTTTTGTAATTCGCTTCCGTCCGGTTGCGGGCTGTCCATACCGCCGTACCGCCGTACGGGTAATATTCTTCCTGGCTGATAAGACTACCTTCACCGTCTACTTCTAGACTACTGCTGCCCCCCAGGGTGTCGTAGTTGTAACGCAGCTGATCGTTACTGATGTCTGCCGGTTTCCCCGCTTCCCAGTGCAGAAGGCGCACCTGTGCACAGTCAGCCACACTCACAGTGATGACTTGCAGGCTCTCCGTTTCCTTACCGCCGTTTGCCGTGGTGTGCCGCTCTAGGCACGGCAGATACACCACTCTCTGCGTCTGCATGCTGTTTCCTGTCTGCTGTATGGTGGTTTTGAGCACCCGCTGGCTATCCGCATCATAGCAATATCTTTCACTGTCATTCGCAGTTCCGTTGCGTGTTACCTGTGTAGCTTGCTGTAGTTCTCCACGCGACGTCCAGATCAGCGTTTGCCCAGGCAGCAGTGTTTTCTGCTGCCCGCCAGCGGTGAACAGCGCATCTACCTTAGCCGGCTCTTTCGCCAGCGTGCCCAATACTGCCCGGTTGCTGTGATCTGAGACCGTGATGTCCGTGGTGTAACTGTTGCCTGTGGTCGGGGCACTGTGGCGTATCTGCGTCAGATTGCCCCCACAGTCATAATTATAGGTGCGGGAATAGTTGCTGTAGGTACTGTTATCAATGAGGGAAGGGGTGGGTAACAAAGCGCTTTGTTGACCGATATTGGCCATTTCTCGCCCGGTGGCACTGACCAGCTGATACAGGCTATCATAGATGTATGTGTTCTCCGGCACCACTTTCTGGTTGCGCCAGAAGCGGGGAGATTCCGCATCGTTGGTAATATGCAACACGTTCCCCACCGGGTCATACTCATAGCGCAGGTCCTGCAACACCTTCGTTCCCTGAGCATGTCCCTGTGGGCGTTCGGTTTTTATGCCAACAAGACGCTGCGTCTCCGGTTCGTAGGTGTAGGTGGTCACTACGCCGTTGCCGTGTTCTTCGCGCAGCTTCTGACCCGCTGCGGAATACGTCAGGGATTTTACGATAACCTGCTCTGTCCCACCCGCAAGCCGCAGCCAGCTGCCGGTCAGCAAGCCTGCCACGTCATACGCTAGCCGCTGTACGTTACCCATTGCATCCGTGCGGGTCAGTAATGCGCCCGTGGCATCCACCGTGCTCAGGGTGGTGAAGTTTTCTGTCGCCAGCCGGTCGTTCCAGGCGGGTTCATTGTCGCCCTGCCAGTCTGCGTCCGTACCGTCCGGCAACAGCTGACGCGTGATGGACAGCGGTGTGCCGTTAAGTGCAATACTGTCTGTTTGGTTCAGTCCAGCGGTGTCATAGTGACGCACGCACTGTCCAGCCAGGTTGCTGTTCTTCTCCGCCTGACTGTTCCCCGCCCAGACAAAACGTTCCGTGATACGGGCCGCTTCGTCGGCAGGCTGTTCGGTAATACTGAACGGCCGTCCGGGTAACGTGTCATTTTCATATTGCCATGTGTGGGTGACCCCAGTTGCATTGATGGACAACACAGGCCGATCGGTAATATCCTTCAATACCAGCGTGTTACCCGCATCGACACTCCTTGTGCGCACAACCTCACCCGTCAGTGCAGTATCATAAATCAGGTTAGGATTGACCGTATTATCCGTTTGTTGTAAGTCAAACAGACGCGGATCAATACTGTGTGCTAGCCGACCTGCGAGCGTAAACCGATGGCGGGTGATCCGTTCATCGGTTTTTGTTGGTGTATTCGGGTGGCGGTGATAACAGAGCTCGCGAACGGTCAGCCCCCGGTTATCCAGGACAGCCACTTCCGGCGTGTTTTGATACAAGTTATTGCCGCGGTTTAAAGTCATAAGACATTGCCTTTATAGAGTAGTTAACCTTCCCCCGTCT
>NZ_NKHR01000054.1:0-5531 GCF_014467285.1 Xenorhabdus sp. PB62.4
CTTTATGGCCTTTGCCCTGATTGACCACAACCGCCCCCCGTTCGACGTCGATATCCCCCCGCCGGAGCTGGCGCAGCTCCATGCGCCGGAGGCCACTGCTCCAGAGGATTTCCAGCATCACCCGGTTACGCAGTCCCAGCACGCTCTGGTCGTCAAGGCTGTCCAGCACCTGCGTGGTTTCCCGTTCACTCAGTATCTGGGCGGGCAACCGCTTCTCTTCTTTCGGTAACACTAGCTGCTCGGCCGGGTTGTAGAGGATGTGATGGCGTTGCAACAACCAACGGAACCACAGCCGCAGGGCGATCAACCGTTCCCGCTGGCCGTTATGGCGGTAAGGCTGGCCGTCGGCCTTGCGGTAAGCCCGCAGATAGCGCTGCCAGCTTTCCAGCAACGCCAGCGTCACCTGAGCTGGATACTGGACGGTGCGCTGTTCGCACCAGTCAACGAAGGGCAGCAGCCGTTCCCGGTAGCTTTCCCGTGTCCGCGGGCTTTTTCCCTGTGCGGTCAGTGTATCGAGGTACGCGTCCAGTTGCTGGCGTAAGGTGGCGAGCAGGGGATTAGGTGGGCTTGTCATGCGGATGTTCCTTCTTTTTTGTTGTGTGGATAGCGAAGAGAGCTGTACGGGCGGAGCAGTGTTTTTTGGCTGATGCCGACCACTTTGAGGGGAAGCCTTGCTGTATCTGCCTTTGCCGGGATTTAACCATCCCGACCACCTGCCGACAACAAGCCGACTGACAGGCGACCGACTGGGCTTTAACCCCGACCGGATAACGTTATACTGCCCGCTCAGGGAACAATAAGGCCACTCAGGTGGGAGGTATCACTGTCTGCCCCGTCGAACAGCAGTTCATAGACGAACGTCAGGCCACGACGGTGCAACAGCAGGTATTCCATTTCGACCAGTCGTGAGAGATGCACTTTAAGCTGGGTATCGCCCCACTGCACGGCATCCCTCAACTGTTTGCGGGTAAACAGCATTTCGTGGCGGGGCTGGCCGCTTTCTTTTACCCAGCCCTGTATCAGCAATAACAGCTTGCGCGTCTGCGGCGGCATTTCGTCCAGTGTCCGGCCTAAGATTTCATGGGCAAGCTGATTCGCCAGTTTGATATCGTCTTTGCTCACTTCGATGTATTCCAGCGTTTTCCCGCGATGCTCTGCCGTTTTGATGTCCCGCTGGTACTGGTGCAGCAGGGCAATGCTCTGAATGAGGGTCAGGTATTTCATATGGTCTCGCCGCGTGCGGGTTTTGTCTGACATAAAGGTCAGTTGGTGCGCATACGGATTGACCACATTCAGCGGTTTCAACAGCCGCTGGGCATTCTGGTGAAGCTGTGTCAGATACTCACGTTCATTTTCAGCCAGCAAGCCTGCGAGCGTCTGCTTCTGGCGCTGTAAGGCATGGATGGCTTCGGTCTGTTCGCGGGATTCGTTGACTGTCAGCACCAGACAGCGGTTCAGCAACTCCTCATCCACATCAATGGCGGTCGTGGTCAGCATCAGCATCACCGGGCCTTTCACGGTATAGCTTTTGGTGACGAGGTTTCCGGTCGCTTCATCCTTGCCCGTGCTCGCCATTGTCAGCTCACCGTCTGACTGCAACAGCTTGAGCGCATAGGCGGCCTGCCGCACCCCTTCTTCTTCGGCGATAGCCAATATCTTGTGCTGGAGATTAGTTTCGCCCAGATAGAACAGGCTTTGCCCGGTCATGGCACTGTACTGGATGCGCTCCTCTTCCGGCATCAGGTTCAGTACGGCATCCATCAGTGACGATTTGCCCGCGGCGCTGCTGCTTTGGATCAGGACAGCCAGCGGTTTGGGCAGCTTGCGGCTGACCGCGGCCAGATACCCCGCCAGTAAATTAGTGGATTCGCCGACCACACCGCAGGCGGCTAAGTCAGTGGTGATACGGGCGGTCAGGTACGGATCTTGCAGTAAGGCCAGTGCCGCTTCCCGTTCTGCGATCCCCATTTCCGGTACGTTGGGGGCGGTGTCCGCTGGCTGTTGCTGCCCCTGTTCGACCGCCAGTAACACCTGACCCAGTGCCCGCCGGATGTCGCCTTCGGTTAAGCCCAGCTCAGCGGCGGCCAGGCGGGCGTAACTGTTGCGTGAGCGCCCGCTCATCAGATCAACCCCGTCAGCGAACAGCACGCCGCTTTGCCTGTCCAGTACCTGCGCATTGATCTTCATGGCAACCGATCCCGCTTTTACCGCGCCCAGCCCACGCAGGCACCATTGCAGTGTGCCGACTGACACGCGCAGCTCGCCATGCTCACCGGACTCACAGACCACATTTGGCGTCACGCTGGGTGCGGGGTCAGCCGCTAAAGGGGAAGCGGGTTCTGGCTCAGGCGTCTGACGCGCAAGGGCGACCATGCCCGCCGCATCCTGCATCGGCACGGCACTCTCAAGCAGCAGGGCAAAGGCCGATTCGGGTTCCGCCATCTGGCACAGATACCCGTTGGCATCCTGTTCTGGCGGGAACACGACACGCAGCGGCGTGATGCCTTTGGCAACCAGTTCTGCCGCCAGTTTCACCGCGGCATCATTACCGGCGGTATCATTATCGAAAGCGATCAGTACCTGCTTAATGCCGTGCTGTTCGAACGCCTGCCAGTGATCCGCGGTGACGCCATTCACCCCGTAAGCGGCCGTCACATTGCGCTGCCCCGTCACCCAGAACGACATGGCATCAATCAGCGATTCACACAGGATCAGCGTCCGGGAGGCACCCAGCGCCGCTTCATTCCAGACCCCCTGATGTGCCCCCGGCAGGTACAGATGGCGGATAATGGACTGGCGCTGGTCGTCACCGATTTTGCGCCCGTATAGCTCATGCACCTGCCCCTCAGCACCGATAACGGGCACAACCAGCGAACCCCGCAGATGCTCCCGCCCGTTTTCCCGCAGCACCCCGATGGCTTGCAGGCGGCGGCGGATCTCCTCGCCCGCTTTGACTTTTTTCGGTGGCAGACGGTAGCCCAGCGTGCGGTTGGCAAAGCCCAGCTTAAACTGCGCGACCAGTTCAGGATGGTTGAGCCGCCGTTTGGACAGATACGCCTGGGCTTCCGGCGCATTCAACAGCGTATGGTGATAAAACGCAACCACCCGTGACAGCAACACCTGTTGCCCGATGGCATCACTGGCCAGCTCTTCCGGCTGCACCAGCGGCTCCACCGCCGGATTGTGCCCCAGCACGGCGCGCAGGCGCTCCACGGCATGGCGCAGGCTCAGGCCCTCAGTTTGCATGACCCAGTCCAGCACCGAACCGCCCGCATCACAGCCAAAGCAGTGATAGAGATTTTTCGCTGGCGTGATCACCATCGAGGGCGTTTTCTCCTGATGGAACGGGCACAGCACGATCATGTCTTTACCGCGTTTAAAGAGCTGCCGCCCTTGTTGCTCAATGATAGCAACTAAAGAGACAGAGGTTTTCAGGTGCTGTAATTCTGCGTCGGGGATGCGAGCCATATCGATATTCCTTTAAAAACCTGTCAAGATTTATTTTGATTCGCTATACGATATATTATATAATCGCAATACGATAGTAAAGCAAGTCGTTTTAGGAACACGCCTTATACTCTGGAGCATTTTATGGCTGATATAACAGATGAAATTATGCAGACCGAAGAACAGCGCCGGGCATTTGGCAAGCGACTCAAAGTATTACGTAATCAACAACGAAGAACCCAGAAGGAAGTGGCTGGCCTGATTGGCTTGCAGCTTTCGCAGTACAACAAATATGAATCCGGGATGCACATCCCGCCTGCGGATAAATTAATCCAACTGGCTGAGTTATTTACTACCTCGATTGATTATTTGTTATTAGGCTCGTCTGACGAGCAATTACCGCTGAGTAATACGCGGTTAATCGAGCGATTTAAGGCACTTGAAGAATGCCAGCCGGAGGAACAGGAAACCGTGATTAAGCTGATTGATGCCGTGATTATGAAGAACAGGGTTGAATCTGCGATGCGTCCGGTTGAGCAGGAGAAGGGCAACTAAAGAGAAAGCATTTTTAACGCAGCTCCGGCGCGCTTGCAACACGCCGAAGTTGCTCACCATAACCAACTAAGCAGGAGTTGAATGATGGCTAAGGCGCATTCTAAGCAAAACCGTGCAGTAAATAAAGTCACAAAAACAGAGCGTTATTACACCGTGGGATACGTGCCGCAAAATGGCAGGCCAAACCCCCGACCCGCAATAAATTTAACGGGAAGGTGGCTTAAGGCAGCAGGCTTTGATATTGGCGGCACACTCACGGTCAAAATTATGGCGGGTTGTTTAGTGCTCATTCCTGACAGCGACGACACCCGTATCATTAAGCAACAGTACCAGCGCCAGCAAGACCAGCTCAGTGAGATCAAGCTCAAAATGCAGGAACTGCTTGGCGACTATACAAGCCGCTAAGGGCAGGGAATGAGCGGCTCTTAAAAAGAACAAAGCCGGAAGATCGTGGGGATCTTTCCGGCTATTTTATTAAAATAAGGAAGAAAGTTTTTCTAAATAGTCAATATCATCAATGACCCAATATTTTTCATCCTTAGGCAAAATACTTTCATCAAATTTACGCATAAAATCAACAAACTCACCATTCCAACCATCTGGAACATATCTTTCTACAGGTATTTTTCCTGGGCATGGATAACATGCACTTAATTTTTTTGAATCAAAATCAATGAATGCCATTGGAAATAGCTCGTGAGAGTCCCACCAAGAAGAAGAGTCTTGTATTTTTTCTTTAAATTCCTTTAGTTTTTTATTATCAACCTTAAAAGGAAAAATATTTTCAAGAAATTTTTCTTTAGTGCCATCATTAACAATTAAAATACCGAATCGATCATCAGCACTGTCTTCTGGACAAGCTATGCCATTGTCAACAAAATCCTTATGCCATTTTTGTCTATCTAGCACCCATATCTCTCTGTCTGCTTGATACCAAGTAATAATGTTATCGTTCTTTATTGCAACAACAACATTATCATCGGCTAATAAATCATCATCTTCCTCAAACATATAACCACCTTAATTTATTTTTTTACTTTTCCAGAGCCGGGAACAGCATTTTCTTCTAGCCACTTAGTCCACACTTTAGGGAATTCGTATGAGTCACCGGGAGTTGTTGGATCTACTATTTTAGGTGCCATTCCCTTCTGATTTAATGGATTTGTCTTATAACCTTTTTGCGGAATGGCATTTTCCTTAATAAATTCGTTAAGCCATTTAGGTATTTCGAATGAAACGATTTCAGCATCTCCTCCCCTAATATTCTTAAAGTGCTCAGCATGTTTAGTATCACCAATACTAATATTTAAAGTGGCATTTTGAATTTTAGGGTTTCCTGCATCATCTATTCTTATTCGGTGATGACTTGCATTGGGAGGTATTCCTCCTTGAACTCTAAACACTGTGACGGTATCCCCATTATCTCCTTTATTGCCAAATCCACCTGCCAACCCATAGGGGTCGATCCAATTAGAGGGGTTATGCACATAGCCATAAGGATTAAGGCCGCCTTTCAGCCCGATGGGGTC
>NZ_NKHR01000055.1:0-5527 GCF_014467285.1 Xenorhabdus sp. PB62.4
TTTTGGCGAGGTCAATGCCAACGACTTTGATCGTATTCATGATAGGTTCTCTCCCGAAAAATTCAGTGCATCGGAAAGAAAGATGGCACTATTTGCCGCTGAAAAAGGGGCCGTCCATCACATCACTTCATGACCATTTCTTCGAACTCGGTGGTCACTCGCTGATGGTGGTCAGCCTGATTGAACAACTGCGCAATGCCGGCTGGCGGCTGGATGTGCGCAGTGTCTTTTCCGCCCCTGTACTGACTGACATGGCCCAGGCTATTCAGGCAAATCAGGGGAAAACCGCCTTTAGTGTGCCGCCTAACCGTATTCCTGAAGGTTGCACAGCGATTACGCCGGAGATGCTGCCACTGGTCACCCTGTCTCAGCCAGAAATCGACACGGTTGTCAACACGGTGGCTGGCGGCGCTGCCAATGTGCAGGATATTTATCCGCTCGCGCCGCTACAGGAAGGCATTCTGTTCCACCATCGGTTACAGCAACAAGGCGATGCTTATCTGTTACACCATTTAATCGCCTTTAATACTCGCGAACGCCTTGATACCTTCCTTGGGGCGCTGCAACAGGTGATAGACCGTCATGACATCCTGCGTACCGCCGTTTGCTGGCAGGGATTAACGCAGCCTGTGCAGGTAGTCTGGCGTCAGGCGCCGCTGTCAGTGGCGACTTTTGTGCCAACCTCCGAAGATGAAGATAATGTGCTGGCCCAATTACAGGCCCACACCGATCCGCGTCAACGTCAGATCGATCTGAGTCGAGCACCGTTATGTGTTGCCGACATTGCTCTCGATTCAGCTAACAATGAATGGCTGTTGGCTCTGAGTTTGCATCATCTGGTTTGTGACCATATGACATTAGGGCTTATCATTGACGAGATCATCCAGTTATTACAGGGGCAAGCAGAAACCCTGCCAAGCCCGCTGCCTTATCGTAATTTTATTGCTCAGACTCTGAGCGTACCAGCCTCTGTACATGAGGACTACTTCCGCGCCCGGCTCGCTGATATTGATGCCCCGACCGCCTCCTTCGGCTTACTTAATATACAGGGGGATGGTGAAGATGTTACCGAAGCTCGTTTGCTATTGGATACCACTCTGGCACAAGCGATACGTACTCAGGCCCGCCGTCTGGGCATCAACCCTGGCGTACTGTTCCATGTTGCCTGGGCTCAGATGCTGGCACAAACCAGCGGCTGCGACGATGTAGTTTTCGGCACTGTGTTGCTCGGCCGTTTGCAAGGCTCAGCCGGGGCCGATCAGGTGATGGGAATGTTTATCAATACGTTGCCAGTGCGGATCACTCTCGCTAATCGCAGCGTTCTGGAAGTTGTGCAAGCCACTTACCGCGATCTAATGGCACTGCTGGAGCATGAACAGGCGCCTCTGACGCTCGCACAGCGTTGCAGTGGTGTGAACCCGCCGTTACCGCTGTTCAGTGCTCTGCTCAACTACCGCCATAGCCAGCCAGGTACAGTTAATAAGGTCTGGGACGGTATGCGCATACTGAACGAAAAAATACGTACCAACTATCCGCTAACTCTATCAGTGGATGACTTAGGAGACGATTTCAGCCTGCTCGCCCAGACCACTGCGGGGATTGATCCTTTACGGTTGGTCAACTATTTGATCACTGCGATCAGCGGGTTGGTAGATGCACTGGTAACTGAACCCCAACTATCGATATTGAGCCTGCCGATCCTGCCTGCCGCAGAACGTCAGCAGCTATTGGTAGATTTCAATGCGACACAAACAGACTTTCCGCAGGAGGCACTTATCCATGAGTTGTTTGAGCAACAGGTTAAGCGTACTCCTGACGCCACTGCTGTGGTGTTTGAAGAGCTGTCGCTTACCTACGGTGAACTGAACCGCCGTGCCAACCGTCTGGCTCATGACTTACTCGCCCTGGGGGTTCAACCCGATGATCGGGTCGCTATCTGTGTTGAGCGCAGTCTGGAGATGGTAGTAGGGTTGCTGGCTATTCTTAAAGCTGGCGGGGCTTATGTACCACTCGATCCGGCCTATCCGGCCGAA
Source organism: Xenorhabdus sp. PB62.4 (assembly GCF_014467285.1). Classification (NCBI taxonomy): domain Bacteria; kingdom Pseudomonadati; phylum Pseudomonadota; class Gammaproteobacteria; order Enterobacterales; family Morganellaceae; genus Xenorhabdus; species Xenorhabdus sp. PB62.4. The sequence continues at coordinate 2,034 of NZ_NKHR01000055.1, forward strand.
CGACTAGCCTATATGCTTGATGATGTGGCACCGGTCGCTCTGCTCACCCAGTCCGCACTCGTTGAGGTACTCAGTAGCAATCTGCCTACTGTGGTACTTGATGATCAAGGACTATCCGTTTCCCAAGAATCAACGGCTTTTGATAAGGAATCGGAAGAAAACCTTAATGCTCAGGCACTGGGGCTAACCTCACGCCATCTGGCCTATGTGATTTACACCTCCGGCTCCACCGGCCAGCCCAAAGGGGTGATGGTTGAGCACCGTAGCTTGTCTAATCTGATTGATGCTCAGACAAGAACCCTCGACATTACAGCCGATAGCCGTCTATTGCAGTTTGCTTCTTTCAGTTTCGATGTTTGTATGCAGGAATGCTGTATGGCACTCCTGACAGGAGCTTGTCTCTATCTCGCTCAACGTACGAACCTTTTGCCTGGTACGGAACTGTTCCATACCCTGAAAGAAAATGCCATTACCCATATGCTTTTGACGCCGACAGCACTGGCTGCATTGGATTCAGTACCTGCGACACTACGAACTTTGGTTGTAGGGGGTGAAGTTTGTTCACCAACGCTGATCAAACGCTTGGCAACAGGACGACGGATGTTCAATGCCTATGGTCCAACAGAGAGTACTGTCTGTGCAACTCTCTATTTATGCAATGCTCAGGATGAGAAAGTGCCCCCTATCGGTCAGCCTATCGCTAATACTCAAATCTATATTCTGGATACACAGGGCCAGCCTGTTCCTCTCGGTGTAGCTGGAGAGATTCATATCGGTGGTGTTGGCGTGGCCCGTGGCTATCTGAACCGCCCAGAACTGACAGCAGAACGCTTTATTCCAGACCCGTTCTCAGCAGTGCCAGATGCTCGCCTTTATAAGACGGGTGACCTCGGCCGCTGGCTATCCGATGGTAATATTGAATACCTTGGCCGCAACGATTTTCAGGTCAAGCTGCGCGGCTTCCGCATTGAACTGGGGGAAATCGAAGAACGTCTGGTTCAGTACCCAGAAATAGACGAGGCCGTTGTCATCGCCCGCGAGGATATCCCCGGTGATAAACGCTTAGTAGCCTACCTTCGGACACAGCCTGATATTGAATTGGTACCAGCGAAACTGCGCCAGCAACTTGCACAGCATCTGGCCGATTATATGCTGCCCAGTGCTTTTGTGATGTTGGAAACTTTCCCACTCACGCCTAACGGCAAACTCGACCGTCAGGCACTACCGGCTCCTGACCAGTCAGCGGTAGTCACACGTGGCTATGAAGCCGCGGTGGGTGAGTTAGAAACCACACTGGCGCAGATTTGGCAAGACCTGCTGGGGCTGGAACGCGTCGGACGTCATGACCACTTCTTCGAGCTTGGCGGTCATTCGTTGATGGCAGTCAGCCTGATTGAACAGCTACGCAGTGCGGGTTGGTTGCTCGATGTCCGCAGTGTCTTTTCAGCACCGATACTTGCTGACATGGCTAAAACTATTCGGGCTGCTCAGGATGAATCTGCCTTTATTGTGCCGCTTAATCGTATTCCTGAAGACTGTCCTGCCATCACTCCCGATATGTTGCCACTGGTAACACTGTCTCAAACAGAAATCGATATTGTTGTCGGGACCGTAGTTGGGGGGGCCGCCAATGTGCAGGATATCTATCCGCTTGCACCGTTACAGGAAGGCATACTGTTCCACCATCGGATGCAGGAACAAGGTGACACATACCTATTATGCAGTCTGATGGCTTTCGATACTCGTGAACGTCTCGACGCTTTCCTTGGTGCCCTGCAACAAGTGATTAATCGCCATGATATCCTACGTACTGCCGCCTGCTGGCAAGGGCTGTCTCAACCTGTTCAGGTAGTTTGGCGACAGGCTACACTATCAGTAAACACCTTTGTACCCGCCTCAGAGGACAATGTGCTGGCACAATTGCAGGCCTACACTAACCCACGCCAACGCCGGCTTGACCTTAGTCAGGCACCACTGTTCGCCGCAGATATCGCCCATGATCCGGCCAGCCACGAATGGCTGCTGGTGCTGAATTTTCACCATCTGATTGGTGATCATATGACTCTGGCGCTTATTGTTGATGAAATTCACTTGTTATTACAGGGACGTACTGAGGATTTGCCCAATCCACTGCCGTACCGTAACTTCATCGCTCAAACTCTGAGCGTCCCAGCTTCGGTGCATGAGGATTATTTCCGCGCTCAGCTTGCCGATGTTGATGCTCCAACGGCCCCCTTCGGGTTGCTCAATATACAAGACGATGGAGAGAATATTGCCGAAGCCAGCTTACCTCTGAGTCCCGCGCTAGCACAGGAGATCCGCAGCCAGGCTCGCTGTCTGGGTATCAGCCCTGGGGTACTGTTCCATGTCGCTTGGGCTCAGGTGTTGGCACAAACCAGCGGCCGTGACGATGTGGTTTTCGGTTCTGTGTTACTGGGCCGTTTACAAGGTTCTGTCGGTGCCGATCGGGTAATGGGGATGTTTATCAATACGCTGCCATTAAGAATATCTCTTGCCGATCGTAGTGTGCTGGAAGTAGTGCAGAACACCTACCATGATCTAATGACACTGCTGGAACATGAACAGGCTCCTCTGACGCTGGCGCAGCGCTGTAGTAACGTGGCACCACCCATGCCGCTGTTCAGTGCATTGCTGAATTACCGTCATAGTCAAACAAGTGCAACTGATACAATCTGGAACGGTATCCGCGTACTGACTACCGAAGATCGCACCAACTATCCACTGACTCTCTCCGTGGATGATTTGGGTGAAGGTTTCAATCTGACAGTTCAGGCCATCGCAGGAATTGACCCCACCCGAGTATCCGCCTATCTGATGACAGCTATTGATGGACTGGTGAATTCTCTGGCAACAGACCCCCAGCGTTCTGTTCTGAGCCTGCCTATCCTGCCTGCCGAAGAACGTCAGCAGTTATTGGTGGACTTCAATGACACCAAGGCTGACTTCCCACGGAATAGCCTGATCCATGAACTGTTTGAACGGCAGGTTGATCTGATCCCTGACGCTACCGCTGTGGTATTTGAAGAGCACTCCCTCAGCTACAGCGAACTCAACCGCCGAGCTAATCGTCTGGCTCATTACTTACTTGCACTGGGCGTTCAGCCCGATGATCGCGTCGCTATCTGCGTTGAACGCAGTCTGGATATGGTAGTGGGTCTGCTGGCTATTCTTAAAGCTGGCGGGGCTTATGTGCCGATGGATCCGGCCTATCCGGTTGAACGACTGAGCTATCTCCGCAGTTTGTTCGTCCTTTTGTCAAAAGTAACAAAAATGATTTCGTTGATGCAGAGGCGATATGTGAAGCGGCATCACGCCCCTCAATGCGTTTTGTCCAGCCGAGAACGGGGACGCAACAGGCGATGAGAGCACTGCATCGTGTCAGAGAATCACTCATCAAAGATAAGGTAAAGACCACTAACCAAATGCACGCCTTTTTGCTGGAGTTTGGTATCAGTCTGCCAAAAGGCGAGGCG
>NZ_NKHR01000056.1:0-4749 GCF_014467285.1 Xenorhabdus sp. PB62.4
AAGCTGCTTGCCCTCTTATCACCCTTTAATATTCGATTTTATTGTACGGATAATTATGGGGTTTATGACAATCTTCCAGAAGAGAGCCATCTTACTGGAAAGACGTTCACCCAACGCATAGAGAGAACGAATTTAACGCATCGTACTCGAATCAAGAGACTGAATCGCAAAACGATAGGTTACTCTAAATCAGAGGAGATGCACGATAAAGTGATAGGAACTTTCATTGAGTGCGAGCACTACTTTTAATGCTCAATCTAACCATTTAATACATAACTAAAGTTGATGCCATCATTCCGGTTGAGCTGGAATTAGTTATCAAAAAATAATCAGTATTACCATACAGCCATCGATCTTGATGGTTGTATCATTACTGAACAGAAATAGCTGAACAGGAATAAATGTAATGAGTATGGCAAAACTGGTTGTGATGGGTAGCATCAATGTAGATCACATATTGAATCTCAACGCTTTTCCCCAACCAGGGGAAACAGTGAGAGGAAAACAGTATAAGGTTGCTTTTGGAGGAAAGGGAGCAAATCAGGCTGTTGCTGCTGGTCGTTGCGGTGCTGATATTACATTTATTGCTTGCGTTGGTCAGGATGATATTGGGGAGCGTGTTTGCCAACAGTTGGTGAAAGATAGTATCAATACCTCATCAATTGAGGCTATTGAAGGGGAAACAACGGGAGTTGCCCTGATTTTTGTCAACCAGCAAGGTGAAAATGTGATTGGCATTAACGCAGGGGCAAATGGAGCATTATCTCCTGATTATTTTCGCCGTCATGAGCAAGCCGTCAAAGAGGCTGATGCATTGCTGTTGCAGCTTGAAACACCGTTGGAAACCGTCCAACTTGCTGCCGAAACGGCGAAGCAGCATCACGCCAAAGTGATCCTGAATCCAGCTCCGGCACAAAAAATCTCAGAACAATTGCTTTCGCTGGTGGATATCATCACACCTAACGAAACTGAAGCCGAATGCTTAACAGGCATTGCCGTGAAAGATGATGTAGGCGCAGAAAAAGCCGCTCAGACTTTACATGATAAGGGCATAGAAATCGTCATTATCACACTGGGTAGCCGAGGTGTATGGCTGAGTGAAAAAGGCAGGGAAGGAAAAATTGTTCCTGGGTTTAAAGTGAAAGCGATTGATACGATTGCTGCGGGGGATACGTTTAACGGTGCGTTAATAACTGGATTGCTGGAAGGAAAAGAGATGTTGTCGGCTATCCGCTTTGCTCATGCTGCTGCTGCGATAGCTGTGACACGTGAGGGAGCGCAGCCTGCAATTCCGTGGCGAAATGAAATTGATGCATTTCTATCTGAACAGGATTAACTGTGGCTACCATGAAGGACGTTGCCCGTCTTGCGGGTGTATCGACATCAACAGTTTCTCATGTGATTAATGGCAATCGTTATGTCAGTGAAAACGTGAAAAAGAAAGTCCATGCAGCGATTGAGAAATTGAATTATGCGCCGTCTGCTTTGGCAAGAAGCTTGAAAGTTAAGCAAACTAAAACCATTGGTATGTTGGTTACGGCCAGTGATAACTCTTTTTATTCAGAAGTTGTCAGAAGTGTCGAAAGCAATTGTTACGAACGGGGATATAGTTTAATTCTGTGTAATACTGAGGGTAGTGTTACCCGTATGATTCGCAGTATGGAAACACTATTGCAAAAACGTGTCGATGGCCTCTTAATTATGAGTTCCGAACATAAATTGCTATCCAAAGACTTTCTATTGCGATATCCGCTAGTGCCAATGGTGACATTGGATTGGTCCCCTTTTGATGCTTCTAGTGATGTTATTAAAGATAACTCTCTGTTCGGGGGAGAATTAGCTACATCTTATCTGATTAATCGTGGATTTCGCAAAATTGCCTGTATCGCAGGCTCACAGGATACATCTCTTTCCCGTCAGCGTCTGGCTGGATATCGAAAAGCAATGAGAGATGCTCAGCTTGAGATCCCCGATGGTTATGAAATCCAAAGTGATTATGAATTTGCGGGGGGGTTGTTATCAATGAAAAAACTCCTCCAATTATCTGAAATTCCCGAAGCAGTTTTTGCAGGAAATGACGCTATGGCGATTGGTGCATATCAGGCCTTGCATCAGGCGGGTCTTTCAGTACCGGATGATATTTCTATTATCGGATATGATGATATTGCAATAGCACCTTATCTTATCCCTCCGTTGACGACTATCCATCAGCCAAAAGATGAATTGGGTAAGCTGGCGATTGATAGCTTGCTGTATCGAATGGATAATCCGGAAAGCGAGCCCAAGGAACTGGTTCTAATGCCAAAATTGATCGAGCGTAGTTCCGTTGCCAGCCGTTAGTCGTTCTATTTCTTAAGTAAGTTATTACCGTCTTCTTTATTCAGTAACAGGAATACAGCAGAAGAAATCAGGGTAATAATGCCCATTGTAATCAAGGTATAGTGGAAATGGCTCACCGTTGAGCCATATTCCATTGACTCATAAAACCGAAGCACTGCCGCACTGATGGTTACTCCAAAACTGATGGATAACTGTTGAGTGACCGCTAGCAGACTATTACCAGCACTTGCATTGTTATCATTCAGATCACCAAGAGTAATCGTATTCATTGCTGTGAATTGTGTAGACATCGCCATTCCCAATATAAATAGAGGGATTATCAAAAATGCGATAGGTATTTCCGGTGTCTGTAGAGAAAACTGTGAAATCATCACACCAATAATAACCGTGGCCCAGATAAGCGTACTTCGATATCCGAATTTAGTCAGTATTTTGGTAACAAATGATTTGGCGAAGATAGAACCAATAGCATTCGGGGCCATAATGATTCCGGCAATCACCGCCGAGTACCCAAACCCGACTTGTAGCATTAACGGAATGATAAATGAGAGCGAACCTGTACTTAAACGAGTCACAATATTGCTGGCGATACCGATTGAAAATGTGTGTGTCTGAAACAATCGGAGGTCGATAAGGGGATCTGGATGTCTTTTAGCGTGGAAAATGTACCCTAACAGCATAATGATACCGCTAGCTAACAATGCCACAGGAATATAGCCAGAAAATGAATTGTTACCAAACAAATCAAAACTGACTGAAATCATCACCAATCCCATACTAAATAATATGAATCCCAGAAAATCGAAAGGACATTTTGGCATGGTCAAATTAGGCATGTGCTTGATGGCATAGATAATGCCTAACAAACCGATGGGTATATTAATGATGAAAATCCAATGCCATGTGGCATAAGTAACTAACAGGCCACCGAACATTGGGCCTAAAATCGGTCCCAGTAACCCTGGCATGGTAACAAAACTCAAAATAGATAACAGTTCACTGCGTGGATATGTCCGCAATAATGCCAGACGCGCAACAGGCATCATCATGGCCCCACCTATCCCTTGAATCACCCGGGAAATGACTAATAAAGAGAGATTGTGGGACAAAGCACAAGCGAGTGAACCTAATGAAAAGAAAGAAACGGCATAAATGAACACTCGTTGAGTGCCAAATCTATCAGCCAGCCAACCGCTGACGGGTATCAACATCGCCACAGTTAAAGTATAACTAACAACGGCAGGTTGCATTGCTAATGGAGAATGATTGAGGCTCTTAGCAATTGCCGGTAGTGCAGTGTTAAGAATTGTGGCATCCAAAGACTGCATAAAAAAAGCCATGGCTGCAACCCAAGGCAAGCCCGACATATTGCGTGCGGATTTAACCATCAGAGATCCCGTTTTATTCTGTAGTGATCGATAATTAGTCAATACAAGATATTTTAATACATTAAACTATTCGCTGGTTATTAGTAACCTGTGGCATTCCGCTAAAGCTAGTTGGCTATCGCCGTGGATAATTGCATCAACAATCGCTTTATGTGCTTCTAGGCGAAAAGCTTTGCCTGAAATGATTTTTTCAAAGTAGTGTTGGTACACGGGTTGCAACAAATTAACAAAAGAGCCAAGAAATGGATTGCCGCAAGACTGATAAATGATGTGATGCAGTTGTTGATCCGCCTTTATCCATTTTTCACGATCAAACTGCTTAGCCAATAAGTACATCTCCTTGATTAAGGAGGACATGATTTGTTTTTGGATATGGGATGCGTTGATGGCGGCATAAAAGCAGGCTTGTGGTTCTATAATCAGACGCAATTGTTGGAAGTGTGTCATGACCTCATTAATATTAGAGGGAGTTAGCCACCACCTTAATAAATCTTGATCAAGAAAGTTCCAGTGGCTGGCAGGCATAATGTGTGTACCGACTCTGGGCCGAGATAACAACATTCCTTTAGCGATTAAAATCTTTATTGCTTCCCGTACAGCCGTTCGGCTGACATCAAAGAGTTTGGTCAATTCCATTTCGCCAGGCAGAAGACTTCCAGCGGTATACACACCAGAAAGAATTTGCTGACCTATTTTTTCAGCCAAAAGATAGGACAGATTCTTTTTTTCCGTATTTTTCTGTTCTTTTAACTGCATAGATACCATCCCTCCTCTTTATTCAATCCGTTATCCTACTGCATATATTTTATAATTGTTGCCTATTTCACCAGATTTAGGGTGGAAAAAGAACAAAAACGTCAAATTTGTTGAAAAAAAACACGAACGGAAAAAAAATTCAAAAAAACTATTGTCAGCGCCGTAAAACTCCCTATAATGCGCCACCACTGACCGACGCTGAGCTGAAACAAGCCGCTGAGGAAAGTCGGAGGGCAGCGAAAATAAACGCTTGACTCCGGAGGCG
>NZ_NKHR01000057.1:0-4575 GCF_014467285.1 Xenorhabdus sp. PB62.4
ATGCACTTGATGTACCTGCTTGTGGGCGCGGTTCCATTTCTTATGTTATTGCCTTTTGCTATAAGTGATTTTATAGGGATTGCACTGTTAAGGATGGAATGAACCGATAATATCTTGATTGGAAGACGCTAAATGATGGTGCGTCTGTTCATGCCCCGTTCGGGTTTGAGGGCAGCTTATCATAGTGGATTTATTAATCGGTGAGTACACAAAAAACACGTATGGAAATAGGTTCAAATTTAGGACGAGAACGTTTGATGATGGACATCAAAATCTCAATTTAAAAATAAAGGAATTGTTAACAGTGAAACTGAGCAAAATTTTGGACGATTCCTGCTTACAATCCCAGTATTCAATCCAATAATATAAAAATTACAATTTATTTAATTTAAATTTTTTAAAATCGCAAACACACCTTTTTCATTTCCTCACCATGGATAACAAGACTATTTTTCCAATTTAAAAGGAACCGATATGGATACTCATGTGTCTGAATTTCCCGAAATATTAAAAAGCCACTGTGGTTTTAATTGCCTGACCGATATTTGCCATTACTCTTTTGACGAATTCCGTCAGCAGGTCAGTGAACATCTCTCTTGGTCTGAGGCTCGGCACCTCTATCACAGTGCTCAGCAAGCGCAAAAAAATAACCGACTGTATGAAGCCAGAATCCTGACACGTGCCAACCCCCAGTTACAAAATGCCGTTCATCTGGCTATCACAACCCCTGATGCCGAATTGCGTGGCTATAACGATGAATTTGGCAATCGTGCCAGCCAGTATGTTGCACCCGGGGCGGTTTCTTCTATGTTCTCTCCCGCTGCTTATCTGACAGAACTTTACCGTGAAGCACGTCAATTACATGCAGAAAGTTCGGTTTATCATCTGGATAAACGCCGCCCGGATTTGAAATCGCTGGCACTGAGTCAACACAATATGGATAGCGAGGTTTCCACCCTCTCACTGTCCAATGAATTATTGATGGAAGGGATACAAACAAAATCCGGGCTGGATAGTCAGGCGAAGGTGATGAAGATGCTGTCCACCTTCCGCCCTTCTGGCGCAACCCCTTATCACGATGCTTATGAGAATGTGCGCAAAGTGATTCAGTTGCAGGACCCGAACCTTGAACAGTTGCGGGCGGCACCTGCGGTTGCAGCATTAATGAGTCAGGCTTCTCTGTTAGGGATTAATGCCTCTATTTCGCCAGAGCTATTTAATATTTTGACGGAAGAGATTACTGAAGCGAATGCAGAAGCGCTGATCACGAAAAACTTCGGGGTAAATACGGATGTCAGCCATTTCCAGGATATGGCTTATCTCGCCCTCTACTATGGGCTGACGCATGAAGAACTGTCCTCGTTGTTGGGACTGGTCACAGTGGGATCCAGAATAAATGCTGCCGTACAGTATTATCAGAATGACCAACTAGTCATGTTGATCAACAACGAAGATAATAGGCTGAATGCCGTGCGGATTAAGCGTACTGAGGGCGGGAATTATTATCAATTTGGTTATGCTGAACTTATTCCAGTCAGGGAAGAGAAGTATCAGTTTAACTTTACTATTGTTAACAATGCTCGTACGGGCACAATGGCGGTTGGGACAGAGGGATACGGCAGCAAAGATATTTTTTACAGTGACAGCCATGATGTCCAGCATGGCGTTCCAATTTCTCTGCCGGCAACGCTAACCAGAGAGAAAACGCAACAAACAGTGAATATCGGCGTTACCCGCATAGATGGTGGCTACTACGCTAACGTTAATTTTGACATCAGTCATTATCCTTTCAGTATTTTCCTGCTAAAACTCAATAAAGCCATTCGCCTCTCTCAGGCGACAAAATTACCACCAACCATTCTGGAAAATATTGTACTGAGTGTGAACCAGACACTGGATATTAATGCAGAAGTCTTAGGTCAAGTCTTTTTAGTCAAATACTATATGCAGTATTACGGCATAGATGCTGAAACGGCGTTGATACTCTGTAACGCGTCTATTTCACAACACCCCACCGATAACCAAACCAGCCAGTTTGATCGCCTGTTTAATATTCCTCCACTCAACGGTCAGGATTTCTCTATTGATGATAAGGAACTGGATTTAAACCCGGGCAGTGCTGATGACTGGCGCAAGGCCGTGCTTAAACGTGCGTTTAATGCCGATGATATCTCTCTCTATCGCCTGTTACAGATGGCTCATCGTGACACCAATGGCAAGATCTCGAATAATCTGAACAACCTTTCCGCCCTCTATCTTGCCAAATTACTGGCTGACAGCCACCAGCTAACCATCGATGAACTGGATTTACTGCTGGTTGCCATCGGTGAAGGGAAAAGCAGTTTATCCGGCATTAAAGACAGCGACCTTTCAGCCCTTATTAATAAACTCGATGCTGTCACCCCATGGCTGCACGTCCGGCAATGGAGCGTCTATCAACTCTTTGTCATGACAGCGACCCACTATGATCAAACCCTGACCCCGGAAATCCAAAACCTGCTGGATACCGTCTATAACGGGTTACAAGGCTTTGATAAAGAACAGACTGATCTGCCGGAAGTGATGGCACCTTATATCGCAGCCACCCTGCAATTACCGTCGGAAAACATCGCTCACTCCGTGCTGCTCTGGGCGGAACAGCTTAAACCAAGTGACGGAAAAATGACCGCGGGAAAATTCTGGCAATGGTTACAAGCACAGCATGCCACCAATCCACCGAAACCCGCCGCTACGCAGGAACAGGTTGTGCAATATTGCCAATGCCTGTCACAACTGGCGCTGATTTACCGCGCTACCGGTTTAGGCGAAAACGCTTTCCACCTGTTTGTCACTCAACCGGATGTTTTTGGTTTTCCAAGCGGAACCGCACCAGCCCATGATGCCCTCTCATTGATGATGCTGACCCGTTTTGCCGATTGGGCTAACGGCCTGGGCGAAAAAGCGTCCCCTGTTCTGGCGGCATTTGAAAATAAAACCTTAACGGCAGAACAACTGGCCAACGCCATGAACCTGGATGCTAACCTGCTATCCCAAGCCAGCATCCAGGCTCAACAGCATCAGCAGGTGACCAAAGAAAATGCCTTCACCTCCTGGGTTGCCATCGATATTATTCTGCAATGGGTCGGTGTTTCACATCAGCTCGGCATTGCACCACAGGGCGTGTCTGCTCTAATCGCACTGGATTACATTCCAAAAATCACCCAGGCCACACCGCCAACTTATGCCCAGTGGGAAACGGCGGCGGCCGTCTTGACCGCCGGATTGGATACTCGACAGGCCGATCCGCTGCATGTCTTTCTGAATGAAGCCCGCAGTGCGGCATTAAGTACCTACTATATCCGGCAAGTTGCCGGTGCCGATGCGGCTATTCAGAGCCGTGATGATCTCTACCAATACTTATTGATTGATAACCAGGTTTCTGCGGCGATTAAAACCACCCGGGTTGCCGAAGCGATTGCCAGTATCCAGCTTTATGTCAATCGCGCTTTGGAAGGCATAGAGGAAAATGCCAATTCTGGAGTGATCACCCGCCAGTTCTTTACCGACTGGGATCAATATAACAAACGTTACAGCACCTGGGCGGGGGTTTCTCAACTGGTTTACTACCCGGAAAACTATATCGATCCGACCATGCGTATCGGCCAAACCAAGATGATGGATACGCTGCTACAGCAAACCAGCCAGAGTCAGCTTAATAGCGATATTGTTGAAGATGCGTTTAGGTCTTACCTGACCACGTTTGAACAGGTGGCCAATCTGACCGTGATCAGCGCCTATCATGACAATGTGAACAATGATCAAGGGCTGACCTATTTTATCGGTCGCAGTGAAACTGAGGCGAGGGAATATTACTGGCGCAGTGTCGATCACAGCAAGTTCAGTAATGGCAAATTTGCCGCCAATGCCTGGAGTGAATGGAACAAGATTGACTGCCCGATTAATCCTTATCAGAACACGATCCGGCCAGTGATGTATAAATCCCGCCTGTATCTTATTTGGCTGGAACAGAAAGAGATTGCCAAACCCGATGGCAACACCAATCAAACTAAAACAGAATACCGCTATGAGTTAAAACTGGCCCATATTTGTTATGATGGTACTTGGAATACCCCGATTACTTTTGATGTTGATAGCAAAGTCAACGAATTAAAATTACCAAAGAATCAAGCGCCGGGGCTTTATTGTGCGGGCTATCAGGGGAAAGACACCCTACTGGTGATGTTTTATCAAAAAAAAGATAATTTGAGTGATTATAAATCTGCCACGATGCAGGGACTCTCTATTTTCGCTGATATGGTTTCCAAAGATATGGATACTGCACAGAGCAATAGTTACCGGGATGTTATTTACAAACATTTTGATACTCATCATATTATAAGAGTGAATAACCGATATGCAGAAGATTATGAGATCCCTTCATCGATATTTAACCATAAAGATTATGGTTGGGGGGATTACCATCTCAGTATGGTATTCGGTGGAAACATTCCGGCTATTGATTATCAAGTGGTATCAAATGGTTTTAAAATTCATATCACGCCAAAGCTAAGAATTATTCATAATGGGCATGAAGGC
>NZ_NKHR01000058.1:0-4432 GCF_014467285.1 Xenorhabdus sp. PB62.4
GGGGGATTACCATCTCAGTATGGTATTCGGTGGAAACATTCCGGCTATTGATTATCAAGTGGTATCAAATGGTTTTAAAATTCATATCACGCCAAAGCTAAGAATTATTCATAATGGGCATGAAGGCCAGAAACGTCACCAGTGCAATTTGATGAAAAAATATGGGAAGCTGGGTGATAAATTTATTTTTTACAGCAAATTAAATGTCAATAAATATTGGGCAACGAATGATAAAATTATCTACCCCATGTATTTATACGCTGAAAACGTTACTAATAACAGCAAAGGGAGGCTATTGTTTTATCGTGATAATAGTATTAGCCAGGTCAGTGTTTTTCTAGAAAGTTTGGACCAGAGATTATATTCAGAAGCCAGTGATAATAAAGATGGCTATATTATTGACACAACAAATGATACTGATTTATTTAGGAAATATCTCTATTTGGAAAACCGTTTTAATGATCAACGTATTGCAACGGACGTTTCTGATCCAAAAGAACTTAATACGGCTATATCCCCGGCTAAAGTCAAAGTTACTGTAAAGACAGGCACTAAAGAACAGACTTTCACCGCCGATAAATATGTTTCCTCTCAACCTGCTCCTAGTTTTGAAGAAATGTTGTATCAGTTCAATGAACTGGAAATCGACGCTTCTTCACTAAATTTTGTCAATAATTCCGCCAGCATTGATGTTACTTTCACCGCCTTTGCAGAAGATGGTCGCAAACTAGGTTGGGAAAGTTTCAGCATCCCGGTAACTCGCAAAGTCGATAGCGCTCTAACCTTGTACCATAATGACAATGGCGCCCAATATATGCAGTGGGGCGTTTACCGTATCCGCCTCAATACCTTGTTTGCCCGTCAGTTAGTGGAGCGTGCCACAACCGGAATCGATACGATCCTCAGTATGGAAACCCAAAATATTCAGGAACATCAGTTGGGACGTGGAAGCTATATCACGATAACTATTCCTAAATATCATGCCAACAAGCATGGAAGCAACCGTAGGGCTGATTTTATACTGAATCGTGGTCGTTCTGACGAATCCATAGAAATGGGAGATCATATTTTCTGGAGTGGTATATTGGGGGATACAGAACAACAAGTTACTCTATTTGTTCCTATTTCCCGTTTAGAAAAGGAATTCTCTGATCCAATTAATTTCCCCTATGACAGAAAGAAAGGCTTAGGTGTATACCTGAAATGTCAAAAAGGTCGGTTACAGTCCGGTACATTAAAGGTAGGTAACACCACTCTTGCATTGACCACATTTACCAAAATATCTGGTTGGAGTGCTGACAGGGATGTTGGTGTTGTTATCTCAGGACAGAACACCGAACCCTTGGATTTCAGCGGCGCCAACGCCCTCTATTTCTGGGAACTGTTCTACTACACCCCTATGCTGGTAGCGCAACGCTTACTGCATGAACAGAGCTTTGATGAGACCCACCGTTGGCTGAAATATGTCTGGAGCCCAGCCGGTTATATTGTCCACGGCCAAATTCAGACTTATAAATGGAATGTCCGCCCATTACTGGAAGATACCCGTTGGAACAGTGATCCGCTGGATTCTGTCGATCCCGATGCGGTTGCCCAGCACGATCCGATGCACTATAAGGTTTCCACGTTTATGCGTGTGCTAGATCTGCTGATTGCCCGCGGGGATGATGCCTATCGCCAACTGGAGCGGGATACCCTGAACGAAGCCAAGATGTGGTATATGCAAGCTCTGCATCTGCTGGGGGAGAAACCTTATCTGCCGCTCAATTCCGACTGGGATAACCCGCGTCTGGATAAAGCCGCCGATATCACCACGCAAAAAGCCTACGCCCAGGCCATAACCCGGTTGCGGCAAAACGCAACAACAGAAACCCGGACGGCCAACAGCCTGACGGGTCTGTTCCTGCCGCAGATTAACGACGTGATGATGAGTTACTGGCAGACACTGGAGCAGCGCCTGTACAACCTGCGCCACAATCTCTCTATCGATGGTCAGCCTCTTTCCCTGCCGATCTTTGCCACCCCCGCTGATCCGAAGGCCCTGCTCAGTGCAGCAGTGGCCACTTCACAGGGCGGCGGTAATCTGCCGAACGTCTCCCTCCCGCTATGGCGTTTCCCGCAGATGCTGGACAGTGCCCGCAGTATGGTCGGTCAATTAATCCAGTTCGGTTCAACTTTGCAGAATATTATTGAACGGCAGGATGGCGAAGCCCTGAATGCCCTGCTGCAAAATCAGGCGGCAGAATTGATATTGACCACTATCCGTATTCAGGACAAGACGATTGAAGAGCTGGACGCTGAAAAAACCGTCCTGGAAAAATCCCGTGCCGGCGCGCAATCGCGCTTTGACAGTTACAGCAAACTGCATGATGAAAATATTAACGCGGGTGAAGAGAAGGCGATGTCACTGCGGGCTGCCGCTTCTGGCATGACAACGGCCGTTCAGGCCGCCCGGCTGGCGGGAGCGGCTTTGGATCTGGCGCCCAATGTTTTTGGTTTTGCTGTCGGGGGCAGCCGTTGGGGCTCGATTGCCGAAGCCACCGGTTATGTGATGGAGTTTTCCGCCAGTGTGATGAATACCGAAGCGGATAAAATCAGCCAGTCTGAGTCCTATCGCCGCCGCCGTCAGGAATGGGAAATCCAGCGCAATAATGCCGAAGCGGAACTGAAACAGATCGAGGCCCAGTTAACTTCACTGACAATCCGCCGGGAAGCTGCGGTTCTGCAAACAGACAGCCTGAAAACCCAGCAGGAGCAGACACAGGCACAACTGGCCTTCCTGCAACGCAAATTCAGCAATCAGGCACTCTATAACTGGCTGCGTGGCCGATTGGCGGCCATTTACTTCCAGTTCTATGATCTGGCGGCGGCCCGCTGCCTGATGGCCGAAATGGCGTACCGCTGGGAAACCAATGATAGCACCGCACGCTTTATTAAACCGGGCGCCTGGCAGGGAACGTATGCCGGTTTGCTGGCGGGTGAAGCCTTAATGCTGAATCTGGCACAGATGGAAGAGGCTCACCTGAAACAAGATCAGCGGGCGCTGGAAGTGGAGCGTACGGTTTCTCTTTCGGCCGTTTATGCGGGTTTACCCAGCAACAGCTTTAACCTGTCAGAGAAAGTCACCGAACTGGTGGAAAAAGGCTCAGGAAATACCGGTAATGGCCTCAATACACTGGCATTTGGCACAGGAGCCGATACCCAAACTTCCCTGCAAGCCTCCCTCTCTTTGGCGGATTTGAATATCTTTAAGGATTATCCCGCCTCGCTCGGCAAAACGCGCCGCATCAAACAGATCAGCGTCACATTACCGGCTTTATTAGGCCCCTATCAGGATATTCAGGCGGTTTTATCCTATGGCGGTGAGAACAATGGCCTGGCCCGTGGTTGCAAGGCGCTGGCAATTTCCCGTGGCATGAATGACAGCGGTCAGTTCCAGCTGGATTTCAATGATGGCAAGTTTTTGCCGTTTGAAGGCATTGCCATTGATGATAAGGGCGCCCTCGTTCTGAGCTTCCTCAATGCAACCAGCCATCAGAAAGCCATGTTACAGACACTCAGCGATATTATCTTGCATATTCGCTACACCATTCTTTCTTAATCCTAATATTTGCTAAATACAGACCCCATAGGGGTCTGTAAGGAGTTTGACATGCAACGTTCAGATACACTGAAATTGGAGACCCCGTCACTGCCCAAAGGCGGCGGCACACTCCGGGGAATGGGGGAAACCTTTACCGGGGGCGGTCCCGACGGAATGGCCTCACTGTCATTACCGCTGCCGATTTCCAGCGGGCGCGGCACAGCACCTGCCTTGTCCCTCACCTACAGCAGCGGGAGCGGTAATGGCGCTTTTGGTATCGGGTGGCATTGTACTCCCATGGCGATCAGCCTGCGGACTGCACATGGCGTGCCCCGTTATGAGGGCAACGATAGCTTTTTGTGCCCGATGGGTGAGGTGATGAATGTTGCCCCAAATGAACGGGGCGAGCCGGATACCCGTACCACGAACCAGTTGCAGGGCGTCACGTTAGGTGAGAGCTGGCAGGTCACCCGTTATCAGTCCCGTCTCGTTCAGGATTTCAGCCGGCTGGAATACTGGCAGCCGGAACAGGATAATACGCAAAAACCTTTTTGGATGATGTTCAGTCCCGATGGACAAGTCCATCTCTTTGGGAAAAATGCCCACGCCCGGGTGGCTAATCCGGCGGATGATAACCAGATTGCCCAGTGGCTACTCGAAGAGACCGTGACACCCACTGGCGAACATATTTATTATCAATACCATGCCGAAGATGACGCTGGCTGCGATGAACATGAAAAAGAACAACACCCGTTATCCGGTGCACAACGCTATTTGATACAGGTTAACTACGGTAATATCACGCCACAGACAAGCCTGTTTGCCCTGGATAAGGCGCTGCCTGCCCAT
>NZ_NKHR01000059.1:0-4363 GCF_014467285.1 Xenorhabdus sp. PB62.4
ACGATTCAAAACGTAATGGTCGAGTAGGATGGGAAAGACTATGGGAAGGATGGTTCATATTACAAACCATCCTTGAGGGTTACTTGCTTGCACAGTCTCTTGAGCTATAGATGTGATCAAGAGACAGCGGATTAACCGGGGTACATATTACCCGACAACATATTGAAGCCACTAACGGGCATGTACTGGTTCGCATGGAACTTAAGGAGGAGAGCGGTACTTTCTTTGATGATAATGAACCTACTGACATCGATCTAATTATCCGGTTCTGCGGCGATATTCCAGAGAAGGCTTGTTTCACTGAAATCCAATTCGATGATGCAACAAGAGCCTTTCATTTGGATGAAGATAATAAAACTTTTAGCTTCACTCGCCTGGAAATCATCAAGGGGCGCCTCCCTGACCTGAATAAAGTCATCCCGACAGAGAGACAAAATGTGGCACCGTACTTTCGCCTTGAGTACCTGGCTTACCCGTATTTGATGTTTCGCAGCGGCGTTGTACTTATAGAGCCATCCGGCATGGAAGCACCCTGCCGATTCCGGTTTAGCCCTCTCACAAACAAACTTTACGGCAACCCTATTTTTGTGGTTACGCCGAATTACGAAAACGCCTTCGAACTTGCCGAGCAAATGGTAAAAGAAGTGGAGGCAAGCCGTGACCAATAAGCACCGCCAGAGGGTGGACATTAACGACGAACTGGTCAGAACGGTAGTCCACATCGACGACGGCAGGGATCACACCAAGCGGCATATCCACCGCATGAGACGTAATCAACATATTCACGAGGGCATCTGCCCTCCTCTGCCACCCGCACCCAAAGTGGCGGCAGTGAAGATAACACCCGTGAAGACAGGCAAGAGGGGTAAAAAACAATGATCAGCATCGATAACGCACAGAATGAAATTGGTTTACCCGGTCACATTGACGACGGGCGCGAGTGGACGGATTGGTTGTTGAAGAAGGCAGATGAAAGCAAAAAAGCCCAAGTAATCCCTTGGGTAAGTGTCCGGGACAGGATGCCTGTAGAGGATGATGGGAACTGGTCTCGTCCGTGTCTTGTTTATGCTTCTTTTGGTTCTATTTCCAGCGCAGGTTACGACTACTGGGATACTGATAAGCAACAGTGGGAAGAGCATGAAAACGATGAAGTCACGCACTGGTGCTATATGGATGATATCCCCGCTCCAGTAGTAGAGGAACATTAAAATGAAAATCAAAAAAGGACTATTGAGATGAAAAAAGTGAACGTTGCTTGGCTAGGTGATTGTGAGAAATGCGGAGTGGAAAGCGCCTTAGTCGATACCGAGACAGGGAAGTAAGACTGGCTGTACGAAGGCGATCCAGTGACATGTTGCAACTGCGGACATACTGGTCATGTTGAAATTTTGCCATGTGAACCAGTTGCCTATGCAGTATGGGATGAATTGATGGAGGCAGAATGAAAATCAAAACATCGGAACTAACGGGACGGGCGTTGGATTGGGCTGTGGCGTTGGCTCAGGGGTGGCAAAAAATGGCGGATTACAACGGATACTCAACACCTAATGGCGTGGTGATAGTCCCTGAGTATGCTCCGTCGTGGGATTGGGAAGTGTGCGGGCAGTTGATTGAGGTATACAAAATTGGCTTATGTCCTGTTATGGGAGGATCGTATTGTGCTGGTTTATCACTTACTACAAGTACTGGTGATTATATGAACATAGATATGTATGGAGACACGCCTCAAATCGCCATCTGCCGCGCTGTGGTCACTGCACAATTGGGCAATGAGGTTGAGATACCGGATGAGTTGGTGGAGAAGAGCCAATCATGAGTAATAACGAATTCACAATGAGATTCAAGGCTGACGGCACTGAGGATTCTGATAATTACTCAACGTCAGCATTAATGAAACACAGCAAAGAGCAGTTAATGGAATATTACGCTGTAGGAAGATCATTGCCTGCCAATGAATATTATCAATTAACAGGCATGGAGGTAGCTCGCATGGCATACGAGTTATTAGAAGCACGGGAAAAGCTTACTGAGTGTGAAAATGGGAATAAGGGGAAAGCATGACCAATAACTCATTCCATCTGACTCAAATTATCGCTTCGGTCTGGGGTGATCCTGCTGATATCACCGATGCAGTATGGCAAGCCGGATACCGGAAGCCGGAACGGGAAGAAAAGGAAATCGCTGAGCTAATTATCGACATTATGAACGGGGTGCCCGATGAGGCGCCCTACTCCGAAAGGCCAAAAAAATTGGATGACATTCTCACTACCGAGCTGTACAGCATCATTTTTGATGCAACATGGAGTGATGCGGTAACACCTGCAATGGTAGCTAAGATAATTATGGAGAACGGGCATCAGAAAGGAGGCGAGTGATGACAGAATCACCCTACATCAAGACAAAGGAACTGGCAGGTCGGTATGGCGTAAAACCACATACAATAAGATTGTGGTGCGGTAATGGGAAGCAAAAAAGAGAAGGCTTCCCAAAACCCAGATTTAAATCTGACCAGCTTAATTTTCTGCGGCAGGATATTTTTGACTGGGAGGACGGGAAACAATTTTAGTCAGCTTTTCCCACCAGCGCTCATATGCCTCTCTCTGCTCATTCAGGTAGGTGTGCTTGTCGTACACCTGCCACACCCCCGGCAGTTTGTGCCCCACCATGATCTCCGCCACGTGGGGCGCTGTTAATTCAGATACCCCGGTACGCATGGTTCTGCGTAAGTCGTGGATTGACCAAGAAATATAAGAATCACCAAAATATTTGGACATTTTTTTGTTGAGAGTTAAGACTATGTTAGTGTAACTTCCTCGTGAAAATGGCTTTCCATTACGTACAGCAAATAGATATGAACTTCCTAGATTTAATTCTTTTGCTTGTTCAATTAATTCTTTCGCTGCTGGAATAATCGGTCTAATGATAGGCTTCTTAGTTCTCCTTCCTGTTTTATGGTTCGCGGGCGGGATTATCCATATATTTTTTTCATAATCAAAATCATTAACTTTAGCTTTTAGTAATTCATTGATACGCCCGCCAAACAACAAACTCAATTTTATTATCAGTGCATTACGCGGGTTATATTTGGGGGAATTGATAAACTGGAAAAGGACCTCAAGTTCTTCTTCGCTTAATGCTCTTTCACCCATTTCAGGATCAACATTAACATCATCATCCATATCTTTTTTACTTAAATCACTTCTTTCTACATCAGATAATGGAGTGAGATTGGTCATTCCCCGCCGAACCGCCCACCTATGCGCCTTCTTAGAGTATGTCAATATACGGTTACCAATTGATGGCACTTGTTTAGCAACGTCTTCAATTAAAGAAAGCCAGACATGAAGTGTTACCTCATCATGGGGTAATTTACCAATTTTAGGAAAAACATATATCTCAAAAGAGCGCAATACATGGTCTGCATTAACCTTTAAACCTTGCATTGTTGTTTTCCACCAATCCCGTATAAGGCCCTCAACGGTCACAGCACTCAGTGCGGATTCTTTACGAACACGCTTAACTATTTTAGGATTGCGGTATTGTTCCAGTTCACCACGATAAAAAATCACTGAGTCACGAGCATCTTTTAAGCTGGTTGCGGGGTAGGTTCCTATGTCAATACGATCCCCTTTTCCATTCCAGCGATACCTGAATTGAAATATAACTTTTCCTTTAGGTGTCACACGAACAGACAGACCATCCCTATCTGACTTGGTAATCATTTTTTCTTGAGGCTTGCCATTGATGGATCGCAGCCATGAATCAGTAATCGCCATATCACTTTCCTCAAAAAATAATACAGCTTTTAATGTAGTTCATGTACACGAAAATGTACATATTTCCCATGACACTAAGTGAATATCCATGACTACCATTGACAATCAGTGACAAGAAACAAACAAAATTAATTTAAAATTCATAAAGTTAAATTTAAATTCGTGACTATATCTGATTGTTTATGATTAACCCTGACCAAACAAACGCATTCTACAATGACATGCGTTAATTTCCTCAATGCCTTGGCCGGTTTTTATACCAACAGCACCACATAAACAACGACCTTGATTCATCATCTCACTCCCCATTTGCCAAAATTTATAGGAAAAACCTTATATCTGAGGTTGAACGACATTACCATCATATTTCATCAAAAACCTCTATGTTCACCACAATAATTCCCCCAGGGTGAGATCTCATATATTTAGTAAGGTTATTTAGGTTAAATAAAGACCAGAGTATAACTTCTTATAGCTCTTTCTCTCATTAAAACGATAAGATCACGCTATTCCATAAAAATAGCGATCGTAATAATGAGTATTTTTAACTTTATCAGTAAGATCGATGACCCGCGTTCTGATATCAA
>NZ_NKHR01000006.1:0-215108 GCF_014467285.1 Xenorhabdus sp. PB62.4
CAGAATTTGTCTGGCGGCAACAGCGCGGTGGTCCCACCTGACCCCATGCCGAACTCAGCAGTGAAACGCCGTAGCGCCGATGGTAGTGTGGGGTCTCCCCATGTGAGAGTAGGACACTGCCAGACATTCAATTAACAGCCGGTTGCCGGTACCAAAGGCAGCGGGAAAAAGAAATTCGGTGGTGCGGTAGTTCAGTTGGTTAGAATACCGGCCTGTCACGCCGGGGGTCGCGGGTTCGAGTCCCGTCCGCACCGCCACCTTATTTCAAGAAAACCCTGAGAGAAATCTCAGGGTTTTTTCTCATCTGCAATAATTATCTGTAATAAATTACTTTGATTGTTAATCGTTTTCAATGGCTATATTCTGATAAATCTCGTTTATGAATACTGGACTGATTTTACTAACCTGAATCAGCAACCTCATTGTTTTTCTGATAAACCACATGGGTATAAACAGCCTCGTTCAGGTCCCCCGGCGTCTATTTCACGACCAGCTTTGTTGCCGGAGAGAGTATGAGGTACTGCACCGGCCAGCAAGATTTCGGTACCGAAAGAAGCAAGAGAAATTTCTGCAATTACTCCTGCTTTTTTGTTTTGAATTTGTTCAATATGATTCATTTTATTTCCCCTTTGATCAACAGGATTGTAAAGACTTCTCACTTATTTGGATAAGATAGCCTTGATTTTTTCTTTTACTCTTATTCTGACATAATTACTTTTATCATCATTTACTACGCTAATGAGATCACTAATATCGTCCTTGTTATATGAACGTTCAGCAGCGTCTAATATAGCCTCAAAGGCAATAGCACGTATTTCATCTCGACTGTGATTACGGGCTACTTGTAAAGCGAGCTGACGACTTTTTTCGTTACCTAATTTTAATAATCCGTGGAATAGTGACTCTTGGGCGTGATAGTTTTCTTTCCTCCCTTTTTTTATATGTGCAATAACTTTTTGGTTTTCTGTTGGTTTTTCTTCACTATCTAAAATTAGTTTATTTTGGCTCACTTTTGTTTCTGGTTGCACTATCAAATTTAACGATACGCAAAAATCTTTTGGTGGGTATTGGATATGTACGTCTTTGTTTCGTCTATAAAACATGACATTGCCCGCAGATAACATTCGATCACCGGAAAAATTCAATGTTACTGATTCACCCTCTGTGCCGTTTATGTCATTGTCGTTGTAGTCATATAGGCTAGTTTTATAGCCATTACCAAAGAAATTAACAGTCCAGAAGTCAAAATCATGATCATGTGCTTTTCCATAAGGAAGTGGTACAAAATCGAACTGCTTCTTCAACGGTAGCCAAATAACCATCCTGATAGAAATTATTTTATCTTTGTAAATCAAGTAAGTAGGTGCTTGCATATCATTTTCTTTCTGAAACTGTGTTGGATCTTTCAGATCTGAACAGATAAAAGAAATGATTTCCTCTTTATTAGCGGCATAAGAATATAACCACTCAGCTACTTGATTGATTTCCTCTTCTATATAAATCTTTTTATTTATATGAGAGATGACATCTGAACTTTTTAACAATGCAAGAAACTCTTTAAGATCCAGTAAATTTTTGACTGTTGGGGTGCTATCTATCGTCATATTCTGTTTCTCCTGAACTGGCAATGACATTTTTTAACAATTTTTTGCCATTGTCATTTCTAGGCTATGTATAGCAGCTTGTTTAAGTATTGGATCTTGGTCATTCTCCGCCAGTATTTTAAGAATTTTTAGGCAATTGGATGGCGCTATTTTGGAAAGACTCTGCACTGCTTCCCAGCGTACAAAGTTTGCGTAATTGGATGTTGCTAAATTTTCAATACATTGAATAGCCTGGAATGCCTTCATCTCTCCTAATAGCCTGACATATAATAGAACTCTGGATGCTTGTAAATTTGTACAGATACTTTGTATTGGCTCTAATGTCTTTCTGTTATAAACCCATGTAATCCACCCTTTCGGATCAGAATGTACAATCAATACGAAATTATTGGGAGAAGATTCAACATCAAAATCTAAGATATATTTATAAGCTTCAAAGTAATAAACTTTATTTGGTTTAAAATGACAATCTTCAACTCTTTTTATGGATTTTGGTTTTTGGAGTATATTTTGTTCTGAACAAAATTCATAGCAAGGGACTATTATTTCCGTATTTGTCGGATTGATGACAAAAATATCAAATTCATTTGTATAAAGTGTATCTTGCTCACTATCACCAATAAGCCTGATTAATAAATTAAAATTATTTTGTCTATGTAGATAAATATGATCTTCGGATACCCCTTCATAATTTGAGGTAATTTCTCTTTTTTCCAGAATATCATTTAATATTTCTACAATATCTTCCTGTTTTAGTGATGATAGTATAGAAGCTATATTCAAAAAATCTGGATTATCTCCATTCATAACCTCATCGACAGCTTTTTGTAAGTCCGCTAATGCCTTAATTGAAGGTAGCATTGATGAAGTGAATTGGGAATGATAGGCATCAATATTATTCAACTCATCTTGTTCGAAAATATTTTTTGGCATACTCAGTTCCTTCATACTTTGATTTCGATATATACCAGTGAGTTTTTGGTTGTATGATAGCCATCAATTGAAACAGTATCGTTACGTTATTATTTCGTCAAGTAAAAATATATTATTGAATGCTTAATTTTATATTTATTAGATCTTAATATTAATTTTTTATAAGTAATTGTAATAACTCATATTGTTAATCTATTCTCTCATCATTGAGCTATTTTTTGTGCATAGGAGATTGAAATCAATAACGTGTATGTCATATTAAGTAGCGAATGGGGTGGCGTATGGCGGAGGTAAGCTTGGAAAGAAAAAGCTACGCGAGAAGGCTGTATGAAAGAAAACTTATAAATATGAGGATGAGGTATGCGAAAAAAAATTATGCTATGCGATATGTCGCAGGTCAGCCTGTAGAACAAGTTTTTCCTACTTCTAAACAACTATTAGAAGAAGCCGCGTTACCACGTGGGGAACCGATTCTTGCCAGCAATAATGAACTTTCTATCGCTATTTGGAATATTTATAAGCAGCAACGCCCATTATGGAAAAGTGTTCTGACCTCTTTAGCCGAGAAGAGCGACCTTATCTTACTGCAAGAAGCGCAAACGACCCCGGATTTATTGAAATTCATTACAGCCAGCGGCTTGGTTGCAGATCAAGTTCCTGCATTTGTCATACCTCAGCATCCATCGGGTGTGATGACATTGGCATCTTCTTCACCTGTTTATTGCTGTCCACTTCGCGAAAAAGAACCTATACTCAGGCTATCTAAGTCCTCATTAATCACGATTTACCCATTACCCGATGAACGCCAATTGATGGTGATAAACGTGCATGCTATTAACTTCAGTCTTGGTGTCGATGTTTATAGCAGGCAGCTAGACAATCTTGGTATCCATATAGGGCTGCATGACGGCCCCGTTATTTTTGCCGGAGACTTTAATGCGTGGAGTCGCCAGAGATTAAAAGTTCTGGCGCGTTTTGCACATCGTATGCAACTTGAAGAAGTGTATTTCGATGATGATCACAGAACGATTGTTTTTGGTAAGCCGTTGGATTTCGTTTTTTATCGTGGACTAAAAGTCCTGAATGCAACGGTTTTGACGACAGTCGCTTCTGATCACAACCCATTGATTGTGAATTTCTCTCTATAACTGACGAAGAAAATAACGGGTGGTTATTGATTGAAGGAATAAAAAGCGCCGAAATTTATCGACGCTTTTTTTAAAATTATTGATTAGGGGTGTGTTGTTGATTGCTTCTTCTTTACACCGAAGAGGTAGGCCAGCGTGAGCAAAATTACCCAACCTATTCCAACGTATAAAGCGTCTCTCGTTTGCTCAAAATAACCTAACAATGCGATGACGCTGATCATGAAAACGATCGTAATGGCCGGGGCAATTGGCCACATTGGAATGGGAAATTTTAACGTCTTGATTTCTTCTGCACTCATTTTGCGGCGCATGGCAGCATGGGAAAGCAAGATCATCAACCATACCCAAACCGTTGCAAATGTAGCGACAGAGGCGATAAGAATGAAAATTTCTTTAGGGATAAGATAATTCAGAACCACGCCCAGTAACAGAACTGATATCATGACAAGAACAGTCATCCACGGTACACCATTGCGAGTCAGTTTCTTGAATGACTTAGGTGCTTGCCCTTCTTGGGCCATACCGTACATCATCCTGCCTGCACCAAAAATATCACTATTAATAGCGGAAATGGCCGCGGTAATCACCACAACATTCAGAATATTTGCGGCTGAATTAATCCCCAGATTGGAAAAAATTTGTACGAATGGGCTTCCTTCCTGACCAATTTGATTCCATGGATAGATGCACATCAGAATACACAGGGTTAGGACATAGAAGATCAAAATACGAAATGGAACAGCATTGATTGCTTTAGGGATTGTCTTTTCGGGATTTTTCGCTTCACTCGCGGTGATGCCAATGACTTCTATACCACCAAAAGCGAACATCACAATGGCAAAGGACGCTATCACCCCACCGATGCCATTTGGCATAAAACCACCGTGCTCCCATAAGTTGGAAAACCCGGTAGCATGTTCAGTTGCTTGCCCGAAACCGTAAAACATAATGGCAATACCACCTACAATCATGGCAATGATGGCGGTGACTTTGATGATAGAAAGCCAGAATTCCATTTCACCGAAGATCTTCACATGGCATAGATTGAGGGCACCAATAAAGCATACAATGCCCAATACCCAAATCCACTGATCAACATGAGGGAACCAAAGCTTCATATATGTGCCGAATGCGGTAATATCAGCCAGACAAACAAAGAGCATTTCAAGAATATAGATCCAGCCCGTCAGAAAACCGGCCAAAGGCCCCAGATAATGGCTGGCATATTGTGAAAAAGAACCGGAGACGGGATGATGAACGGCCATTTCGCCAAGTGCTCTCATCACAATAAATACGGCAGCACCGCCGATTAAATAGGCCAGCAACACAGCGGGGCCAGCTTGCTGAATTGCTGCTGCTGAGCCGTAAAACAGCCCCGTGCCTATTGCAGAGCCTAAAGCCATAAAGCGGATGTGCCGCACGCTTAGGCCCTGTTTAAGCTGATTTTCATTATTTTGCATTCGTTATTCCCATCTATCCTTTCATGCCAGAGAGTATTTTAGGCATACGATGCCTTGTCTGGCTTGAGATGCCAGCAAAAGCAACCCAATACCATACCATAAAGATGGATGTTCGCGGGATAGATATCTGTAATAATAACGGGTAGTTTAGTAAAACCAGAGTTTTTTTATGATTTACCCAATAAATGAAATCTTTCAAACTTTACAGGGAGAAGGGGTGTTTACCGGTGTTCCTTCGGTCTTCATTCGCTTACAAGGATGTCCGGTAGGGTGTAGCTGGTGTGATACCAAGCATACATGGGAAAAAGAGGCTGATAAACAGCAGCCCATGGAAAACATCTTACTGAAATCGCAAGACAGCGATATCTGGGGTATGGCGACAGCGAAGCAGCTACTTGGCATATTCATCCGTCAAGGCTACAGCGCGCGTCATATCGTGATTACCGGAGGCGAACCATGCTTATATGATCTGCGTCCTCTGACTGAAACACTGGAAAGTGAAGGTTATCAATGCCAGATAGAGACAAGTGGTACACACGAAATTCAGTGCTCTGAAAAAACATGGGTGACGGTTTCGCCGAAGGTAAAAATGCGGGGTGGATATCGAGTTTTGCCTGAGGCCATGAAACGAGCAAATGAAATTAAACATCCTGTTGGGCGGGAGCGCGATATTGAAGCATTGGATGAATTGCTGACGATGCTTGATGGCAGTTCCGCTCCGATAATTGCTTTACAACCCATCAGTCAGAAAGAAGAAGCGACCCGCCTGTGCATTGAAACGTGTATTGCCCGAAACTGGCGTTTTTCGATGCAGACCCATAAGTACTTAAATATCGCCTGAAATTCATTCAGCACCAGATTCTGGTGCTGAATCTTTACTCACCTCGATAGATACAACCTGCGCTACAGGTTTCTTTCACCATTATGGCACTGAGTTGGGATAATGTCGGTTTCAGCCGTTCCCATATCCACTTGGCCAGAACTTCACTGGTTGGATTTTCAAGCCCGGGAATTTCATTGAGATAATGGTGATCAAGCTGTTCCCAAATGGGTTTAAAAGCAGTTTTCACATCGGCAAAATCCATAAGCCAGCCGCTGAGGGGATCGACTTCTCCGGTAAGCTCCACGCGTACCATAAATGAATGTCCATGCAGGCGTCCACATTTATGCCCCTCAGGAACATGTGGGAGATGATGTGCTGCTTCAAATTGAAAATCTTTAAAAATAGTTGTAATCATGATGCGTTCCCCGATTTCAAAAGGCCGGCTATTCTACCTGAACTTTGTGCGCTTAACGTGATTTTTCTGGAGGAATAAAACACAGCGCTTAACAACTTTATCGATATATTAAATCTGTAAATAAAGTTAGGCATTTTGGTTATGAGATATTGCGATCCTTTCTTTAATTACTCATCCTATTTTGGGATAACCTGATAATTAATCCATGTTTATGATTGTTGTACTCTATTTATTCTTCCGGCATGGATATTTGCTATAGCAAAGGGCACTGGACAATGACCGCAAAACCACCTTCAACTCTATTATTACCTGTTTCTCCAGAACAGCTATCACGCCTGCAATCAGCAACAAGTGATTTTTCATCACACCAATTAGCTTGGCTATCTGGCTATTTTTGGGGAATGGTGAATCACCAGCCGCAAACGGAGATGGAGACGCCTGTTGTGTCTATGCAGAAAACAGTAACCTTACTCTCTGCTTCACAAACAGGTAATGCCCGTCGTTTAGCTGAACAACTCAGAGATTCATTATTGGCTGCAAATCTCAATGTGAATTTGATTAACGCAGGTGATTATAAGTTTAAGCAAATTTCCCAAGAACGGATACTGATTATTATTGCTTCGACTCAAGGTGAAGGTGAACCAGCAGAAGAGGCAGTAGCACTCTATAAGTATCTCTATTCCAAAAAAGCGCCATCAATGAAAGATACAGCTTATGCGGTATTTGGCTTGGGGGACACTTCGTATGAAAATTTCTGTCAGGCAGGAAAAGATTTTGATAACCGTCTGAATGAGCTTGGCGCACAGCGTTTATTGGATCGCGTTGATGCTGATGTGGAGTATCAAGAGCAGGCCGATCAATGGCGCCGACAAATCACAGATATTTTACAACAGCGCCTGTCAGTACAGGCAAAATCAGCCACCTTTGCTCAATCTGTTTCAACTCAGGCAATATCAACTGCACAAACGGATTCAGTAAGTGCAACGTATACCAAGGAAACGCCCTTGGCTGCATCGCTGTTGTCCAACCAAAAAATCACGGGACGTGGTTCTGACAAAGATGTTCGCCACGTTGAAATTGATCTGGGGGATTCAGGGCTGACTTATCAGCCGGGGGACGCCCTTGGAGTTTGGTTTGAAAATGATCCCGCTTTGGTGGATGAATTAATAGCCCTGCTTTGGTTGGAAGGTTCAGAACAAGTTAATGTGAATGGCAAGTTACTTCCATTGCGTGAAGCTCTGATAAGTCATATAGAGCTGACTCAAAATACCGGCATGATTGTTGAGAAATATGCTGCATTGGCGAAAGATGAAAAGCTGCTGGCATTAGTGGCTGATAAACAGGCATTGCAGCAATATGCTCAGGCAACACCGATTGTGGATATGGTCAGAAACGTTGCTGCACATCCTGAAGCTCAACAATTTGTTGATTTACTGCGTCCATTGACACCCCGGCTCTATTCCATTTCTTCTTCACAATCTGAAGTTGAAAATGAAGTCCACATTACCGTAGGGGTGGTTCGCTACGATATCGAAGGGCGAGCGCGTACTGGAGGTGCATCAGGTTATTTGGCTGATCGCTTGCAGGAAGATGACGGCATCCGCGTTTTCATCGAAAAGAATAATAATTTTCGCTTGCCCGCTGATCCCAACACGCCTGTCATTATGATTGGGCCGGGAACGGGCATTGCTCCATTCAGGGCATTTTTGCAAGAGCGTGATAGTCAGGGGACAGAAGGTAAAAACTGGCTGTTTTTTGGCAATCCACATTTTGTTGAGGATTTTCTGTACCAGGTTGAATTCCAGCGTTATGTGAAAGAGGGTTTGTTGACCCGCATTGATTTGGCATGGTCACGGGATCAGCAACATAAAGTCTATGTACAAGACAAACTATATGAGCAAGGCGAAGAAGTCTGGCGTTGGATTCAGGATGGTGCGCATCTGTATGTTTGTGGCGATGCTAATCGCATGGCAAAAGACGTAGAACAAGCCCTATTGGACATTATTTCACAACATGGTGGTATGGATGCCGAGCAGGCTGATGAATTCTTGAGTGAATTGCGCCTTGAGCGCCGTTATCAGAGAGATGTTTACTAACATGAGCAATGTGAGCAAAGAAGAACAAGGGCCTTTGATTGTTGAAGGTAAGCTTGCAGATAGTGAGCGTATGAAGCTAGACAGCAATTACCTGCGGGGAACCATCAGCGAAGATTTAAAAAATGGGCTGACAGGTGGGTTTGAGGGCGATAATTTCCTGCTTATCCGCTTTCACGGCATGTATCAGCAGGATGATCGTGATATCCGGGCTGAGCGCGCAGAACAAAAACTCGAACCGCGCCATGCCATGATGCTGCGTTGTCGCTTGCCGGGGGGGATTATTACCCCCAAACAGTGGCTAGGTATTGATCGTTTTGCGACAGAAAATACGCTGTACGGCAGCATTCGATTGACCAATCGGCAGACATTCCAGTTTCATGGCATTCTGAAAAATAATCTTAAACCTGCGCATCAACTGCTGGCATTGATGGGGCTGGATTCACTGGCGACAGCCAACGACGTTAATCGCAATGTGCTGTGCACATCCAATCCGGTGCAATCTGTTTTACACCAACAGGCTTATGAATGGGCTAAAAGGATATCGGAACATCTGTTGCCACGGACTAACGCGTATGCTGAGATCTGGCTGGATAAAGAAAAAATAGCGACAACCGATGAAGAGCCGATCCTTGGCAAGACTTATTTGCCCCGTAAATTCAAAACATCAGTAGTGATCCCGCCACAAAATGACGTTGATCTGCATGCCAACGATATGAACTTTGTTGCTATTGCGGAAAATGATCAACTGATCGGCTTTAATGTGTTGGTAGGTGGTGGATTAGCCATGACTCACGGTGATAAGAAAACATTCCCCCGTTTGGCGAGTGAATTTGGTTATATTCCACTAGAACATACATTGGCGATTGCAGAAGCCATCGTGACAACCCAGCGAGATTGGGGTAACCGAACTGATCGTAAAAATGCGAAAACCAAATATACCCTTGAGCGTGTGGGTGTAGAAACGTTCAAACAGGAAGTAGAAAAGCGCGCTGGTGTGAAATTTGAAACTGTCCGGCCCTATGAATTCACCAGTCGGGGAGATCAAATGGGTTGGTTAAAAGGCATTGATGATCAATGGCACCTAACCTTATTTATCGAAAATGGGCGTTTACTGGATTATCCTGATAAGCCGTTAAAAACAGGGATCGCAGAAATTGCAAAAATCCATCAAGGCGATTTTCGTCTGACTGCTAACCAAAACCTGATTGTGGCGGGAATACCGGAAAGTGAAAAATCTCGGATTGAACAAATTGCCCGCGCTCATGGCTTAATTGATGATGGTGTGACGACTTTGCGTCATCATTCTATGGCCTGCGTTTCATTTCCGACTTGTCCATTGGCAATGGCCGAAGCTGAACGTTTCTTGCCGGCCTTTGTTGACCATATTGATGCGTTGATGGAAAAGCACGGTGTTGCTGATGAAGAGATCATATTGCGTGTTACAGGCTGCCCCAATGGATGCGGCAGGGCAATGCTGGCAGAAATAGGGCTGGTGGGTAAAGCGCTTGATCGTTATAACCTGCATTTGGGAGGAAACCGCATTGGTAACCGAATTCCCCGCATGTACAGGGAAAATATCACATCAGCAGAGATCATTGAGATACTGGATACATTAATTGGTCGTTGGGCATCAGAGCGTCATGCCAATGAATGTTTTGGCGACTTCCTGATCCGCGCCGATATCATTAAGCCAGTATTGAATTCAGCAGTCGATTTTTATGACTGGCAGGAGGCAGTATGAACCGACTGAATCTCCCGGAGCTGGCGGCACTGACACCAGAACAGCAAACCACGGCGCTGGCTGACATCAATCAACAATTAGCGTTGTCGGATGCCCATGAGCGCGTGAAATGGGCACTGGAACATTTGCCCGGCGAATTTGTGCTTTCCTCTAGTTTTGGTATTCAGGCGGCAATTTGCTTACATCTTGTGACACGGGAGTATCCTGATATTCCTGTCGTTCTTACCGATACGGGGTACTTATTTCCCGAAACTTATCAATTTATCGATAGACTGACTGAAAAACTCAACTTGAACCTGAAAATTTTTCGTGCAGAGCACTCCTCAGTTTGGCAAGAAACGCGTTATGGCAAATTATGGGAGCAGGGAATAGAAGGCATTGAACGTTATAATCAGATCAACAAAGTTGAGCCGATGAACCGTGCATTGAAAGAATTGAAAGCACAAAGTTGGTTTGCAGGTTTGCGACGCCAGCAATCAGAAAGCCGCGCCAATTTGCCTGTACTGGCAATTCAACGAGATGTTTTCAAAATCCTGCCAATTATTGATTGGGATAATCGGCGCATACATCAATACCTGACTCAACATGGCCTTGAATACCATCCATTGTGGGAAGAAGGCTATCTCTCTGTGGGGGATACCCATACGACGCAAAAATGGGAACCGGGTATGAGTGAAGAACAAACTCGCTTTTTTGGTTTGAAACGTGAATGTGGTTTGCACGAAAGTTGAATTTATTCCTGAATTCTTATAGAAGTGGCCGTTTAATCAGGCCACCTCTAAACTAAATCACGTGGTTTACCATGATGAATGGTAAAATTTTTCCAGATCCCGCAGGTCTTCCGGTTCTCTCTGAAAGTAACGTTCAAATTGATCCATCAAGCATTTCTTTCAAACATTTTTTAAGCACGCCCTTTAAGCAATATGTCCAATATTTCGGTGGGAATATCACCTTTTGTATTGGTGATATTACAAAAATAAAAATGGTAAAGCAGAGGTGGATTTTATTTGTAACCTGAAGGGATCATCTAAATAAGTCGATGAAATAAACGTAAGGTGTGATAATAAACTGCATTTTTATTTTTATAACCTGAATCATAAAAATTTTTTCCTAAGATTTTAATATTCAAAAAATAATCTTAAAATGTGATTTTTATCACAAAATAATCCCTTCAGAAAAGAGGCAGTACATAATAAAAAAGCAAGGATTTTTCCTGAATATTTCACACGTTGCAATTTCATAACCCATTAAAAAACTGACCTTATGCAATTCAGGAACTAATAATTACTTTTTGTCATTTCATAACCTCGTCACAGCTTCATATATTCATTCTTTAGATAATTATTAAAAAATTAAACACTGGATGGCATGTCACTGTGGATTATTTACCCTTATTTGTTAAGCTCAAAGCCCGAAAAGTATTGCTGGTGGGAGGCGGGGAAATTGCTTCTCGCAAGGCAAGTTTGTTACTGCGTACTGGTGCAGCGTTAACAGTTGTTGCACCTGAATTACATGCAGAACTGCAACAGCGCCATCAAAAGGGAGAGTTTGAGTGGTTACAGGGAACATTTAAAACCGAATATCTTGATGGCGTCTTTTTAGTGATTGCCGCAACTGACGATCACAATCTCAACCAATCTATTTTTGAAGAAGCCAATAACCGGGCAATTCTGGTTAATGTTGTGGATAACCAACCACTTTGCTCCGCTATTTTCCCATCCATCATTGATCGTTCTCCGATTATGGTCGCTATTTCATCGGCCGGAAAATCTCCGGTATTGACAAAATTATTGCGAGAAAAGTTGGAGTCTTTACTGCCATTTCACCTTGGTTCAATGGCAGACATTGCAGGCCGCTGGCGTGAACGCGTAAAACAGCGGTTTGTTTCCATGCGTCAGCGACGCCATTTTTGGGAAAAGGCATTTAGTGGGCGTTTTGCCACTTTGGTTGCCAATGGACAATTACAACAAGCAGAAGAACAACTCGAACAACAATTCACTCAGGATAATTCTCGCATTCAAGGAGAATTGGCGTTGGTAGGCGCAGGGCCGGGAGATCTGGGTTTACTGACATTAAAAGGTTTGCAGGTGCTCCAGCAGGCTGATGTCGTCCTCTATGACCATTTGGTTAGTGACGAGATTCTGGAATTAGTGCGCCGTGATGCAGACAAAATCTGCGTTGGAAAAAGAGCAGGTAATCACTCAGTTGTTCAGGAAGAAACGAATGCACTTATCGTTAAACTGGCAAATCAAGGGAAAAAAGTTGTGCGCCTGAAAGGAGGCGATCCCTTTATTTTTGGTCGTGGCGGAGAAGAATTACAAATCGCGGCAGAGGCAGGTATTCCTTTTCAGGTTGTGCCCGGTATTACCGCTGCCGTTGGTGCTTCTGCGTATGCAGGTATTCCTTTGACACACCGAGAACATTCTCAAAGCGTCACTTTTATTACAGGTCATTGCCGTGAAAACGGTAATGAATTGGATTGGCCTGCATTAGCGCGGGGCAATCAAACACTGGCAATTTATATGGGCATCATGAAATCTGCCTTAATCAGTCAAAAACTGATTTCACACGGGCGGGATGCCGATACTCCCGTTGCCGTCATTGGTTGTGGCACTCGTCAAGAACAGCAAGTATTGACCGGAACCTTATCCGAACTGGAACGGTTGGCACAGGAAGCTCCATCTCCTGCTTTGCTGGTAGTGGGAGAAGTGGCTCAACTCCATCATCAGATAGCGTGGTTTGGGCAGCAATCCGTTGATCAAAACCCATTGACTGATCAAGAAAAAGCGGTTGCTCAAGTAAATCATCCTGCTGTTATCGATTTTGAATAAGGAGTGGTCAATGGACAAAAAAAGACTGACACATTTACAGCAACTTGAAGCCGAAAGTATCCATATCATACGGGAAGTCGCGGCTGAATTTGCCAACCCTGTGATGCTCTATTCGATAGGTAAAGATTCTTCAGTCATGCTACACCTCGCACGTAAGGCTTTTTATCCGGGAAAAGTTCCTTTTCCTTTACTGCACGTGGATACAGGCTGGAAGTTTCGGGACATGTATGATTTCCGCGATCGTACTGTGGCAGAGTATGGTCTTGAATTGCTGGTTTACCGCAATCCACAAGGGGATGAACTGGGAATTAATCCTTTTATTCATGGCAGCGCAAAACATACCGACATCATGAAGACAGAGGGATTGAAACAGGCGCTGAATAAATATGGTTTTGATGCTGCATTTGGTGGGGCGCGGCGTGATGAAGAAAAATCGCGGGCGAAAGAACGGATTTACTCATTCCGTGATCGCGTTCATCGCTGGGATCCCAAAAACCAGCGTCCAGAACTCTGGCGCAACTATAACGGCCAGATTAACAAAGGGGAAAGCATCCGCGTATTCCCGTTATCCAATTGGACTGAATTGGACATCTGGCAATACATCTATTTAGAACAGATTGACATTGTTCCCCTTTATTTCGCTAAACATCGTCCGGTTATTCAGCGCGACGGAACATGGATTATGGTTGACGATGATCGCATCGATCTGAAAACCGGAGAAGTTATCAGTCAGCGTAAAGTTCGCTTCAGAACTTTGGGTTGCTGGCCGCTGACAGGTGCTGTGGAATCGGATGCAGGGACGTTACCGGAAATCATAGAAGAAATGTTGATATCGACTACCAGTGAACGGCAGGGACGGCTGATTGATAGTGATCAATCCGGTTCGATGGAGCTGAAAAAGCGTCAGGGTTATTTTTAAGGAGACCAGAAATGCCAGCACTTGCATATAATGAAACCATCGCCAGCCAGATCAAACAGCAAGGAGGCGTTGAAGCTTACCTGCGGGGACAGCAAGAAAAGGGATTATTGCGTTTTTTAACCTGTGGTAGCGTGGATGATGGCAAAAGTACACTCATAGGCCGTTTACTGCATGACACCCGCCAAATTTATGAAGATCAACTTGCGACATTACAAAGCGATAGCAAGCGGATAGGGACTCAAGGCGAAAAGTTGGATCTGGCGTTATTAGTCGATGGATTGGCTGCGGAACGGGAGCAGGGCATTACCATCGACGTTGCATACCGTTATTTTTCCACAGAAAAGCGCAAATTCATCATTGCGGATACACCGGGGCATGAACAATATACCCGCAATATGGCTACTGGCGCTTCAACCAGTGATCTCTCCATTTTGCTGATAGATGCACGAAAAGGTGTTCAGGAGCAAACGCGCCGGCACAGTTTTATCAGCACCCTGCTAGGTATTCGCCATCTGGTGGTTGCCGTGAATAAAATGGATCTGCTCGAATACCGACAAGATATATTTGAACAGATCAAACAGGATTACTTGGATTTTGCAGCTCAATTGCCTGCTGACCTGAATATTCATTTCGTGCCAATTTCGGCATTGGAAGGGGATAACATTGTCACCCGCAGCGAAAAAATGGCATGGCATACAGGGAAAACTTTACTGGATCTCCTTGAATCCGTTGATGTACAGACCAAAGCGACAGAACAGCCTCTGCGCTTTCCAGTGCAATATGTAAACCGCCCCGATCTCGATTTTCGTGGATACAGTGGCACATTATCGTCAGGGGTTTTGCGCCAAGGCCAGAAAATTAAAGTCATGCCATCAGGGGTTGTTTCGACGGTAGAGAGAATAGTGACTTTTAACGGTGATCTGCCATTTGCTGTACCCGGAGAAGCCATTACCGTTGTACTAAAAGATGAAATTGATATCAGCCGTGGCGATCTGTTGGTCGCTGTTGAGGATCAAATGATCGCAGTCCGCCATGCTTTGGTTGATGTTGTATGGATGTCGGAAAAGCCATTGATTCAGGGGCAAAGTCTGGATATCAAAGTTGCGGGTAAAAAAAGCCGGGGCAAAGTCGATAATTTCCAATATCAGGTAGATATTAACAACTTGACCCAGAAAGTTGCGGTTGAGCTCCCTTTGAATGCAATTGGGCTGGTGGAGTTCTCATTTGATGAGCCGTTACTGCTCGACAGTTATGCACAAAATTCGGATACAGGCGGCATCATTCTGATTGATCGTCTGACCAACGTTACGGTGGGAGCCGGACTGGTGCGGGAAATTCAGACTGATGTTTATGAAGAGCCCAAAGAATACAGTGAGTTTGAACTGGAGTTCAATCGGTTAGTCCGCCGTCACTTCCCGCACTGGGGAGCGCGTGACTTATTGGGAGGGAAATAAGTGTCTCAGAATAAGGCATCTGATTTTTGTTCATCTGGCACTCACTCACCGGTTTCCCAAAATATCGTCTGGCATTCACATGCACTGGATAGGAAACAGCGGGAAACAGTAAATGGGCATCCTGCCTTAGTAGTTTGGTTCACGGGATTATCCGGCTCAGGAAAATCCACTCTTGCGGGAGCATTGGAACAAGCGTTGTTTTCGCAAGGAATCAAAACCTACTTACTGGACGGTGATAATCTGCGCCATGGTTTGTGTAGTGATTTAGGATTTTCTGACACCGACAGGCAGGAAAATATTCGACGAGTCGGAGAAGTCTCAAAATTGATGGTTGATGCCGGGCTGGTGGTGCTGACCGCGTTTATTTCCCCCAACAGAACAGAGCGGCAAAAAATACGTGAACTCATGGAAGAGGGGCAATTTATTGAAGTACATGTTGATACGCCTCTTGAAATATGTGAGGCTCGCGATCCCAAAGGGTTATATAAAAAAGCGCGAGCGGGAGAATTGCCCAATTTCACGGGAATTAGTGCAGTTTATGAAGCACCGGAGCATCCTGATATTTATTTGAATGGCTCACAATCCGTGGAAACTTCGGTTGAAAAATTGCTTTTAGTTCTGCAAAGCTACGGTATCCAGCCCGCTTAATTCCCTCGTTAAATAAACCGCGGTGAAACACATTATTATTGATAGTGGAATAATGTGTTTCTACACTCATCTAATTCAATATGTGTCTATTACATCACGTGGTCATATTTTGTGACCGTGTTTTAGATCAGTTTTGCGATAGTAAATAGATAGTAAATAGTCAGTGGCGTGATGCTTTCAGTTGTGGGATGATTAGCGGGTTTTCAGGGGGGGAGATGGGCAAACTAACGCTACTATTACTGATTCTGCTTGGCTGGTTGCAGTATTCGCTGTGGTTCGGCAAAAATGGTATTCATGATTACGTTCGGGTTAAGTCTGAGGTTGATAAGCAAGAAGTCGATAATCTCAAACTTAAAGCGCGTAATGATCAGCTATTTGCTGAAATAAAAGATCTGAAAGTAGGAAATGAGGCGATTGAAGAACGTGCTCGTAATGAATTAGGCATGATTAAGCCGGGAGAATCCTTTTACCGTATGGTGCCAGATACCTCTAAACAAAATGCGCAGCAATCTTTAAACCAGAACAGCAACTAACTTACTAATCGAAATGAATAATTCAGGGTTTCATTCTCCTATTGACCATACTCTTATTGACACTTCTCTTACTGAAATAGTCGCATTAATCCCGGCTGCGGGCATTGGTAGCCGGATGAAATCCGATTGCCCAAAACAGTACCTCAACGTTGCGGGGAAAACGATCCTTGAACATACCTTGGCCGCATTACTTGAGCATCCCCGTATACAGCGCATTATTGTTGCCCTGAATCCTGCTGATACTCAATTTGAGCAGTTGGATATCGCCTCAGATCCAAGAATTACCCCCGTTATCGGTGGTGAAGAGCGGGCAGACTCAGTATTGGCAGGGTTAAATTATTTGTCCGGCTTGCCGACCGAAAGAGCCATTTGGGTTTTGGTACATGATGCCGCTCGCCCTTGTCTTCATCGGGAAGATTTAGATAATTTGCTATGTCTTATTGATCAACGTGTCGATTCTCCTGACGTATGTGGCGGGCTACTGGCCTCTCCCGTGAGGGATACCATGAAACGTATGGTATCGCAGTCAGTAAAAGAATCACCGTCAACCAAACATTATACAGTGATTGATCATACCGTTGATCGCAACGGACTTTGGCATGCCCTGACCCCGCAGTTATTCCCTTTACAGCTATTGCGTGATTGCTTGAACAAAGCGCTTGCAGAACAAGCCCGCATTACGGATGAATCTTCGGCGCTGGAGTATTGTGGTTACCGCCCTGTATTGGTCAATGGACGGGCGGACAATATTAAAGTTACCCAACCTGAAGATTTAGCATTAGCTGAGTTTTATCTATCCCGAAAATCTAAGGAATCTATCGTATGAGAATTGGACACGGTTTTGATGTGCATAAATTTGGCGGAGAAGGCCCATTGATCATTGGCGGTGTCCGCATTCCTTATGAACAAGGACTAATCGCTCATTCAGATGGTGATGTTGCGTTACATGCTGCTACAGATGCTTTGTTGGGCGCGGCGGCATTAGGTGATATCGGTAAATTATTTCCTGATACCGACCCTGCCTTTAAAGGTGCGGATAGCCGGGAACTGCTGAAAGAAGCTTATCGCCGTATCCGGGCAAAGGGTTATCGGATCGGGAATTTGGATATCACCATCATTGCACAGGCACCGAAAATGCTGCCTCATATTCCTCAGATGCGGGTTAATCTGGCAGAGGATCTTGAATGTCATATGGATGATATTAACGTTAAGGCGACAACCACGGAAAAACTGGGATTTGTTGGCCGTAAAGAAGGCATTGCCTGCGAAGCGGTGGCTTTGCTGGTAAAGGAATAAGTATGACGTTGAATGAATTACATTGGCTTTATGGCCGACCGGAAGCGACGGGTGTTGTCAAAGCCGCACCAGAAGACTTTATTGTTCGTGAAGATTTAGGCTTTTCTCCTGATGGAGAAGGTGAACACTTGATGGTACACATCCGTAAGACAGGATGTAACACCCAATTTGTGGCAGATAATCTTGCCCGTTTTGCCAAAATACCGTCTCGTTCTGTCAGTTATGCCGGGTTAAAAGATCGCAATGCGGTCACGGAACAGTGGTTTTGTTTACATCTTCCGGGAAAACAAGATCCGGATTTAACCGCCTTTCAACTTGAAGGTTGTGAAGTGCTGGCAACCTCCCGCCAGAAACGAAAACTACGGATTGGTGCATTGAAAGGTAATGATTTTACTCTGGTATTGAGAGAAATATCTGATCGGCAATCCGTGGAAAACCGCTTACAGCAGATATCACAAACAGGTGTGCCTAATTATTTTGGTGAGCAACGTTTCGGCCGTGATGGGCAAAATCTGGTGCAGGCGCAGCGCTGGGCGGCTAACGAAATTCAGGTCAGAGAACGCAATCGCCGCAGTTTTTATCTTTCTGCCTGCCGTAGTGCCATGTTTAACGCAATCGCCAGCATACGTATTGCCCAGAATACGCACCAGCAGGTGTTGAATGGCGATGCTTTGCAGTTAACAGGACGTGGTAGCTGGTTTGTGGCTGATGAATCTGAATTAGCCGTGTTGCAGCAGCGAGTCATGGACGGGGAATTACAGATAACGGCGCCTTTGCCGGGTGATAAGTCA
Source organism: Xenorhabdus sp. PB62.4 (assembly GCF_014467285.1). Classification (NCBI taxonomy): domain Bacteria; kingdom Pseudomonadati; phylum Pseudomonadota; class Gammaproteobacteria; order Enterobacterales; family Morganellaceae; genus Xenorhabdus; species Xenorhabdus sp. PB62.4. The sequence continues at coordinate 18,693 of NZ_NKHR01000006.1, forward strand.
TTGGGTACACAGCATCAAGCCTTGGATTTTGAACAACAATGCTTAGTGGAATACGAATCACTCTGGGAATTAGCCAAACGTGAGCGAGTGGAGAGCGCCCGCCGCGCAATGTTGGTGAAACCACTTAACTTGCGCTGGGAATGGAAGGATGATCAAATCGTTACTCTCCATTTCTCTCTGCCATCGGGGAGTTTTGCCACCAGCGTTGTCAGAGAGCTGATTAACCAAGAGCAAAATAATACTGCGGATATTGCGGAGTAAGAGTTTGATTAAGAGTCTAATGGAATAGGCTCTTAATCCATATCCATATTTATATCTAATACCCATAACATCCCATAATGATCGTCTTGCCATGATATATAAAAACGGGCGAATTGTGTTGTCTGTGTTCATTCATTATATTCCCTGATTCTTTATTATCTAACCCTCCATGATCACTTGCAGACAGTCATTCCATGTTTGATGCTCTACCGGGACATTTGCACTAACTACTTCGTAAAATTTGTATTTATTTAATAAAGCAAGATAAGTGAGTATAGCGTGTTTACAAGTTAATGTATCATTGATTTTCACATCGTCTCTCGGGAGCAGTTCATTGACATTTGGTAACTGTTCAGAAAAAAGAGGAAGTTTAGGTATCCAATCATTTACATAATTATGAACGACATTATCTTTGAAATGCTCACTAACATATGTAACAAATTCATAATTTCCTACTCTTGGGCTGGCAAATAGGCAAGCCCTACCGTGAGGGGCTTTATTATAGATATCTCTCATAAGATAAGTTCCCATTGCAGCACCAAGGCTATGACCTGATATCGTGTAATAGCCATTTACTCCGATAAATTGTGTGATGGCATCTACTAGTTTGAGTTCGGGGTAATTAATACCTGTTGTATTACCAGGAACAATCAGATTCAGAGATTGATACATTGAATGAAAGCCATCAAAAACCGCTTGATCTGGTGTATCAGGCCAGGGATGTATATAGTCTATATCAAAGTCATTTATTGTTTCTGCAAAGGTTTTGGTCCCTCGGAGAGCAATAACGTATTCTCCGGGGTTTTTTATTCTCTCAACAATATATCCATGATTAACTCTTTTATCGGAGACGATTAATTCTTTTTTATTTGTTTGGGGATTCAAAAAAGTAGAATAATAATTACAAGAAATATAGCCTTTAAGTTTCCAACCATCTTTTTCTATGCGTGGATCTGGAGGGGGCATCAGGTCATTCGGATATTGATCATACATCGTTACTGCGTATAGAACTAATGATGCAAAAATCTCGTGGAAATTTACTGTGAACATATCTATCTCCCTTATATTGTTATTATAAAAAACTAAATAGATAACTAAAGTATATTTCGTTTTTTAAAGGTTGCCTAAAATTCAGGTGAATATTTTGTTTTTTATTTATTTATATGTTATTGGTTTTAATTAAAGTCAGGTGTCTGATTATAATTGGTCAAAATAATTGTTTAATTAATAAGTGAATTAAAAAATAATCATACACATTAATATATAAATTAAATAAGCGAATTTTTTAGTTATATATTGTGTCTCCATCTGGGAAACTGATCCAGAACAAAGTGATAATTCGTAACAAACTCACTGCGTTTATTGCTCAACAGCCGCCATCAATTCAGGCACTTTGACTATGAAGTAAAAAATAGTGTTCATCGGGATACTTTGATTCACTGAGATTTTCTTTTTTTAGCAGGCAGAAAATCAAAGAGATGTTTCTTGCGGCGGCTGTTTTCATTTACTCAGCTTGAACGTAAAGCACTCTACAAAACAGGTAGCGTCATGCTAAGATCAAACGATTTTCTGACAGCTTTAATATTGTTCAATCGTAAGTCACGCCAGACAAATAGGATTACAGACAGGATAAGTTACAGTATTAAGCTATGTTTCACTTAATAAATCAATGAGATACTTACATGCTGCGGATATTGCTGAGTAACGATGATGGTGTTACCGCACCGGGTATTCAAACCTTAGCGGCTACATTGCGGGAACACTATCATGTTCAGGTGGTTGCACCTGATCGTAACCGTAGCGGTGCGTCGAACGCCTTAACACTAGATCGCCCCTTGCGCATTCATACTCTGAATAATGGTGACATTGCCGTTCAGGAGGGAACACCGACGGATTGCGTCTATTTAGGCGTGAATAAACTGGTTCGTCCTCGTCCTGACATTGTTGTTTCAGGAATTAACTGTGGCCCCAATCTCGGGGATGATGTGATTTATTCCGGCACGGTAGCGGCGGCGATGGAAGGGCGCCATCTGGGGTTACCTGCACTGGCGGTATCACTCAATGGCGATAAACATTATGAAACAGCAGCAGAAGTAACAGTCCGCTTATTAACGTTGCTGCAAAAGTTTCCATTGAGAGCGGGCAATATTCTGAATATCAATGTGCCTGATATCCCTATTGAGCAAATCAAAGGGTTCCGGGTAACCCGATGTGGCAGCCGCTGCGCTGCTGAAGAAGTTTATGCTTTGGAAGACCCCAAAGGCAATATGCTCTACTGGATAGGCCCTCCGGGGGAAAAAAATGACTTTGGGCCTGAAACAGATTTTGCAGCAGTGGAGGAAGGGTTTGTCTCCATTACTCCTTTACAGGTGGACTTGACGGCTTATAAAGCTCAGGAACTGATAAGCGATTGGTTGGAAAAAGTCGGAGATATTGACGAATGTTAATCCGATCAATGAAAAATTTGCTGGCGCAATTGCGCCAGCAAGGAATACACAATGAGCATCTGTTGGAAATTATAGCCAAAGTACCCAGGGAATGTTTCGTTGACGAAGCCCTGGCGCACAAGGCTTATGAGAATACAGCCCTGCCCATTGGGCATGGGCAGACCATATCCCAGCCTTATATTGTTGCTCGCATGACAGAGTTACTGAATGTAACGCCAGAATCCAATGTATTGGAAATAGGCACCGGCTCCGGTTATCAGACTGCTATACTTGCTCATTTAGCCAAGCATGTTTTCTCTGTGGAACGTATAAAGGGATTACAGTGGCAGGCCAAACGCAGATTGAAACAACTGGACTTACATAATATCTCAACTCGTCACGGTGATGGTTGGCATGGATGGCCATCAAAAGGGCCGTTTGATGCCATCATTGTTACCGCTGCACCACCAGAAGTTCCACAGGCTTTGCTCCATCAGCTTGCCGATGGTGGTGCGATGGTTTTGCCTGTCGGTGAGCGTTCTCAGTCGTTGAAAGTGGTACATCGTTATGGGAATGATTTTCATAGCGAAGTTATCGAATCAGTCCGTTTTGTGCCCCTAATTCAAGGCGAGCTAGCATAATCAGCTAATTTTTTGTGGCTATAACTTTTAAATTAGCTGTCATTTTTTCTGAAATTAAGCAAAATATTTCGCTTTAAATCTTTTGTAATTCTAAATTTCTTTATAAATCATCATTCTTTGCTCTTATATTGCCTTTATGAGGGGATAAGGTATGAATTCAGGAAACCCAGTGAAAAAAATAAAGTGGATAATTACCAGTACTGTTATGGGGATCGTGCTGGTAGGTTGTAGCAATACACCCGATCGCCCGGCACCCATAGTGAATATTGATAATAAGGAGAAAAATGGAGAAATATTCTCTAAACCGTCATCAATTTCGGCTCCATTGCCATCTTCTCCTCCTGTGATTTCAACTCATCGTGTATCAGATAATCATGCTGCCAAAAACCGTCAGTTAGTGAATCATGCTACCGATAATGGTTCATATCCAGGAAGGATTGTCTATAACCGTAACTACGAAAACATTCCCAAAGGAAGCTATAGCGGAAGCACTTACACGGTCAAACATGGTGATACTTTGTTTTATATAGCCTGGATTACAGGTAATGATTTTCGTGATCTATCTCAAAGAAACGGCATTTCAGAACCTTATGGCTTAAATGTTGGGCAAGTCCTGAAAATAGATAATGTAAACTCCAAGAATGGTGTATTAATAGCATCAAATAGTACTCAATCTAAAATTAAGCAGGTTGATTTTCAAAAAATTAATGCGTATCCTGCAAATATTGATAGACCAAGCTCAGGAAAAATGTTGCCAAGGGTAACTATTTCTGGTAGTGAGGATGCCGCCCAAAAAGTATCTACAGCAACAGATACAGATGTAAATAACACTATTAGCAGTGCTGGCATTGGCACTATTAATAGTTGGAGATGGCCGGCAGAAGGCAAAATTCTTGAAGGCTTTTCTGATTCTCAAGGAGGAAATAAAGGCATTGATATTATGGGCAATCGTGGCCAACCCGTATTCTCAACAGCCAGTGGGAAAGTCGTTTATGCCGGTAACGCATTACGTGGATATGGAAATTTAATAATTATAAAACATAACGATGACTACCTGAGCGCCTATGCTCATAACGACACTATGTTAGTTCGTGAGCAGCAGGATGTTCAAGCGGGGCAAAAAATTGCCACCATGGGTAGTACCGGAACAAGTTCCGTAAGATTGCATTTTGAAATTCGCTATAAGGGAAAATCCGTAAACCCGCTGCGTTATCTTCCGCAGCGATAAACCGGGGCAGGATCTGAAATTCCTGCCCGCATTATCATGGGTAGGAGCAGCTGATGAGCCAAAGTACGCTTAAAGTTAATAAGTTGTATGATGATGCGGATTTAGACGAAAATAGCATGGAAGCTGATGACTTTGATGAAGCGTTGCTGAAAGACGAGGATGATGTAGCCAGTCTTGATGAAGATTTGGATTTGTTGCAAGGGGTAAACCAACGTGTTCTTGATGCAACACAGCTATATCTTGGAGAGATTGGTTTTTCTCCTCTGCTGACCGCAGAGGAAGAGGTTCTTTTCGCGAGACGGGCACTTCGAGGAGATATGGCTGCACGCCAACGCATGATTGAAAGTAACCTGCGATTGGTTGTTAAAATATCTCGCCGATATAGCAATCGGGGATTAGCTTTGCTGGATCTGATTGAAGAAGGCAACCTTGGGCTTATTCGTGCGGTAGAAAAATTTGATCCTGAAAGGGGATTCCGTTTTTCTACTTATGCAACATGGTGGATACGTCAAACAATCGAACGTGCCATCATGAACCAGACTCGCACAATTCGTCTGCCTATTCACATAGTCAAAGAGTTAAATGTCTATTTACGTACTGCAAGAGAACTGGCACACAAATTGGATCACGAACCCAGTGTCGAAGAAATTGCGGAGAAACTGGATAAACCCGTTGAAGACGTGAGCCGTATGATGCGGCTTAACGAGCGCATTACTTCTGTCGATACGCCAATTAGTGGCGATTCAGATAAAGCATTATTGGATATTTTATCTGATGAAAACGACTCAGGGCCGGAAACAACAATCCAAGATGATGATATGAAACAGAGTATCGTTAAGTGGTTGTTTGAACTGAATGCAAAACAGCGTGAAGTTCTGGCCAGACGTTTCGGTTTGCTTGGGTATGAAGCGGAAACATTAGAGGATGTTGGGCGAGAAATAGGTTTAACAAGAGAGAGAGTTCGTCAAATTCAGGTTGAGGGATTGCGTCGTCTTAGAGATATACTGCATACCCAAGGCTTGAATATAGAATCATTATTCCGTACTTAATTATATTTATATCCATTTGATTTCAATTTACTGCGAGGTGAAAAGTAAACAAATTTCCAGAGTCAGAAGTGACTGTATACCTGGAATGCGTGGCTGTGATCCTCAAATTGGTCATTGAAAGTTAAAGTGATATATTTGGTGGAAACCCAAAGGTGGGCTTATTTAGCCCACCTTTTATTTCTCTTTCACTTATCCATTTATTCACTTATTTATATTTTTATTATCACTTAGTCTTCTATTTATCTATTTTCGATAATAGGAACACCACTGTGAAATTTAAAATCATGATCCGGTGTTTGAATAAGTTCTGCTTCAATTCGGCCGAAATAATTCACCCTTTCTGCAATATCTTCTTTAGATATCAATTGAGCCAGTGACAAATAATCTTGATAGTGGCGGGCTTCTGATCGCAGCAGAGAAATATAAAACTTACCTAAATCTTCATCTAAGTGAGGAGCAAGTTTTGCAAAACGTTCACATGAACGCGCCTCAATATAAGCACCAATAATCAGCTTATCCACCAACGTATAAGGTTCATGGTTAGTAATATGTTGAAACAGGGATTTGGCATAGCGGCTGGCAGTGATACTGTCATAGCTTATCCCTCTGGCATTCATGATTTCCAGTACCTGATAAAAGTGATGGAGTTCTTCCTTAATCAACATCACCATTTTATCAATTAAATCCTGACCATACGGTGATTTTGACCGAGCAGTAATTTGCTTGGTAACCTGACTTTTTCCCTTTAGTGAATGGATGTTACCTATTTTTTTATAAGCAAAATCTTCATAGGGCTGAAACCATGCCAATAAGGTGTCAGCACTTTCGGGGTTAACAGCATATTTGCGGATTAAGAACATGGCGCTTTGCGCCGCTTTCAATTCGCACAACAGATGATCGCGCAGTAAAACCGGCAGATTTTCGGGCTGCCGGGCTTTTTCTACCCACTGTTCAGGTGTTTCGCACTGTAAGAACTGATAAATGGGGGCTAACAAGCTGGCATCAAACTTTATTGCTGTTCCGCTTTTTTCTACCCCATTTATTGCTACGTCATTCATTGCTATACCATATCCTTTAAGCGATAGATCCATTCCAGTGCCTGGCGTGGTGTCAACGTATCTGGATTCAGATTTTCCAATGCTTCTACTGCCGGAGAAGTTTCTTCTGTCAGCAGAGTTAACTGCGGCGTATCAACATGGCTTGCTGTCGCATGATTGGAGAGCGATTCCAGTTCCTTCAGTTTCTGCCGCGCCCGCTTAATGACATCACGGGGAACACCCGCTAGAGAGGCAACCGCCAGCCCATAGCTCTTGCTTGCTGCGCCTTCCTGCACACTGTGCATGAAGGCAATCGTATCGCCATGTTCGACGGCATCCAGATGAATATTGACGACACCTTCCAGTTTTTCTGGCAAGGTTGTCAGCTCGAAATAGTGAGTTGCAAACAACGTCATCGCCTTGATGCGGTTAGCCAAACTTTCAGCGCAGGACCAGGCAAGGGATAAACCATCATATGTAGACGTGCCGCGACCGATTTCATCCATTAATACTAAACTGTATTCGGTAGCATTATGCAAAATATTGGCGGTTTCGGTCATTTCCACCATAAAGGTAGAACGCCCTGACGCGAGATCATCAGATGCACCTACACGAGTGAAAATACGGTCTACGGGGCCAATGATCGCTTTCTCGGCAGGGACAAAGCTCCCAATATAGGCCAACAGCGTAATCAGGGCCGCCTGACGCATATAGGTACTTTTACCCCCCATGTTCGGCCCTGTGATAATCAGCAAACGACGCTGCGATGAGAGCGTTAATGGGTTAGCAATAAATGGCTCACTCAATACCTGCTCAACAACAGGATGGCGACCGCCAGTGATTTGAATACCAACTTTATCCGTCAGTGTCGGACAAGTATAATTCAGTGTTTCAGCACGTTCAGCAAGATTTGCCAGCACATCCAGTTCTGCCAGCGCTTCCGCACTAGCCTGCAACTCCGCCAGATGAGGCAACAACAAATCAAATAATTCTTCATACAGCGCTTTCTCAATGGCAAGTGCTTTGCCTTTGGAAGTCAGAACCTTGTCTTCATATTCCTTTAATTCAGGAATGATATAGCGTTCTGCATTTTTAAGCGTCTGACGACGAACATAATGGATCGGCACTAAATGGCTTTGCCCGCGGCTGACTTGAATATAGTAACCATGCACCGCATTGAAGCCGACTTTCAGGGTATCTATGCCGAGCTTCTCACGTTCACGGATCTCCAGTCTGTCCAGATAATCACTGGCACCGTCGGCCAATGCTCTCCACTCGTCCAATTCAGCATTATAGCCAGTCGCAATGACACCGCCGTCACGTACTAAAACAGGCGGTGTTTCGACAACCGCATTTTCCAACAGCGTCTGTAGTTCATCAAAATTCCCCACACGTTGCTGTAACGCCTGAATATAAGGAAAATCGGAAGATGCCATGATTTGATGAATGTCCGGCAATTGCTGGAAAGCGTGGCGCATTCTGGCCAGATCACGGGGACGGGCAGAACGAAGTGCAAGGCGGGCAAGTACACGCTCTAAGTCACCGACCTGACGTAAAAATGGCTGTAACTCATAGCCAATTTCCTGTAATGCGGAAATGGCTTGCTGGCGGTTTTCCAGTATGTCTTTATTGCGAATCGGCGTATGCAGCCAACGTTTTAGCATTCGGCTGCCCATCGGTGTTACACACTGATCGAGTACCGAAGCCAGTGTGTTCTCCGTACCACCGGATAGATTTAACGTCAGCTCAAGATTACGGCGGGTTGCGGCATCCATAATGACCGTTTCCTGTTGACGTTCCATCGTAAGGCTACGGATATGGGGGAGGGCGGTGCGTTGAGTATCTTTAACATATTGCAGCAAACAACCCGCAGCACGCAGAGCAAGTGCCGATTTTTCCACGCCGAAACCAATCAGGTCACGAGTGCCGAATTGCAGATTCAGTTGTTGCTTTGCGGTCTCCAGTTCGAATTCCCACATTGGGCGGCGGCGTAAACCATGACAGCGCTCGATCAGCGCCATCGGCCCGAATGTTTCAGGGTAAAGCAATTCAGCGGGCCGTGTGCGTTGCAATTCTGCGGCAATGGTATCTTCATCGGCCATTTCAGACACGCGGAAACGGCCGGAAGTGATATCCAATGTTGCATAACCAAAGCCCTGACTGTCATGCCAGATAGCCGCCAGAAGATTATCCTGACGCTCTTGCAGCAACGCCTCATCAGTCACTGTACCGGGTGTGACAATACGTACAACTTTGCGCTCAACAGGGCCTTTGCTGCTTGCCGGATCACCGACCTGTTCACAGAGCGCTGCGGATTCACCGAGTTGTACCAGTTTTGCCAAATAGTTTTCGATTGCGTGATAAGGAACGCCCGCCATAGGAATAGGCTGGCCCGCCGATTGCCCGCGTTTGGTCAGAGAAATATCCAGTAACTTCGCAGCTTTTTTGGCATCGTCATAGAACAACTCATAAAAATCCCCCATCCGATAAAGCAGTAGAATATCTGGGTGCTGTGCTTTCAGTCGCAGATACTGCTGCATCATGGGAGTATGGCTATCTATATCCTTTGCTGGGGATTCTTTCGTATTGATGTTATTCAATTTCATTAATTCCTGTTGACTCAGTTGGGCCATCGACGCTCAGTCAACCCATCTAAATGACAAAACCTAAATATGATCAGCTAAGGATGGAACGTTAATGAACCTCATCCTGGGCGAAAAAGCTATCTTATCACTGATAATCTGTGTGATTCATCTATGGATTAGATTAGGAAGATTTTGGTGCTAGGTTAGCAGGATTACTCGCAGGAATGTATCAGATTTTTTCATTATTCAGCAGGATTGCGAAGCGGCTCGACTTAGCCTCTTTCGCCTTACCGGCTTCTCTGTCATAAATATTATGCTTCTTAATCTAAAATTTTAGAAAGTTAATCTTAAATTCACGAAGGTGATAATAACTGCTGTTCACATTACTATTTGTTGTTGCCCATTATTGAAGATCGCGTAAAAAGATATAATTTTTAACAGGTTATAAAAAATTAGCTCGTTCAATCAGTAGCTTGTTTGCCTGTTTTTGTTCCACTTGGCTTAAGATGGCAAAGGATTTATGCAGTTCATCAAGCGGTTGTTGCATCTTCTCTGGCGTGACATTCGGCTGAACGCCGATAACGCATCACGCACATAAGCAATGTTGAAATCTTTACCATCACTGATCCAAGTTGAGAACAGGTTGTCATAAGCGATGAAGTAACCCAATTCGTCTTGAATGTATTTGAGGGTGTCGGTATCGTCCTCATTCAATTCTTTGATCGATTGTTCATCAAATTCGTTTTGGATTAAGAACTGAATTTGCTTATCAGACAAAAACTTATAAAAAATGAAGCCTAAGATATAATCTTTGTAGTCGTTTGCTTCGATTTTAGAACGCATTTGGTTAGCCGATTCCCAAATCTTGGCGGCCAGTTGTTGTTTATTCATGTTCTACTCTAATTACTATTCATCAATGACTGAGCAATGCGCTTAAATGAGGCAAAGCAGGTATCGAAATCGGGTGTTTCTGTATTAAACACCATTGGGGTGACAAAGTCTGTAAATCTTTGATGAAACAGCGGGTTAGACTCTAGCTCTTGCAAACCTAGCTGTAATTCTTGAACAGGGTTAGCAACAAACTCCGCATGCTGATTACCAAATCGCTTAACGTCTTCTTGTAACACAGTTTGGAAAAGGGGCATAAGAGTTTCAAAATCAAGCTGCTGGTTCGCGTCAATACAATGTACATCGTAGATATGGCGTATCAACGTAGCATCATCTTTGCGCTCAGAATCTCGTTTGACTAGCATGGTACGGCGCAGCATAGAAATGACTTTCTCCACCAAAGTGGATTGAACGGAGATACAAGAAAATGCGTTGACTTCGTGAGGCTGATGATACAGCTCAGCAACCAGTGATTGAATGCTACGCTGTTCTACTTGAAGCAGAGGTATGGTCTCCATCAGTTCCAGTTTAATGATTGGGCGCAAGCAAGGTGCTTGTCTAAATTGCTGTGGGTATTTCAGTTCATATTCGACGTAGCGGTATTCATCACGGGCCTTTTTTTCTTTAATAGAAAAATGGCTTGATTGGTGAGTTAGAGATTCTTCGATTTGTTGCACCAGAGCCTTACGTGTCGTCTTGCGCTTGTCACGACCGAATGAGTTAAATGCATCCGTTGGGATGAGTTTGATGTCGACATCTTCCGACATCCTGAGGATTTTTACATTGGATTTAGCCAGTGCCGTCCCGCCAGAAAAGACCATTTGATGCGTATCAAAAACAAGATTTGCTAACTCAGCAAGCAAAGCCACTATCCAGTAATCTTTTTCAATAATGGCTGGGTTTCCGAGCTCTAAGGCATCGGAAACCTCTAAGAATTGATCTTTTAATTTTTTCATTTTTAACTTGGTGAGTTAAGTACGCGATTACCAACAACCAGCTTGCGATTAAACTGCTTAGGATTCCACGAATACTGCACAGATGAAGGGATTTGCGTGCTATTACCGGAAAGACTTTGCAACGATAGACTATCTACTTCGAAGTCTACACCTTTCATCTTAAGAATTTCACGTAAAATCGCATCGGTGCCACCAGGATTCGTTGGCATTAGGCGACCTGTGAGGCTGTTCTTACGTGCTTTAGTATACAGGCCATATCCGATTTTCATCAGTTCACCTTGCTTGATCAATTGATTAAGCGCACGGCCGATCTGGTCATAACTGGCAATGTCTGCAAAATCTTTGCGCTCAAAGACGTAACGTCTCGAACGTTTCAACTTTTGATTGATTCGATCTGCTGCTGTCATAGGACCTCCTTCTTTATGTATAGGAAGTATACACTAGAGGGAATAAAACTGGAATAAATACGACATCATCTCAAGAATAGATACGGCATTAAAACTAAAATAATATTTATAATATATTGATTTATATCAAGTATTTTTAATTTTCATGAATATCATATCGAAATATTAAACATAATGACCTTGTTTATGAATCAATATTTTCAGATATTTTCAGAGCATCTTCAATTTCAACACCCAAATACCGAATTGTGTTATCGAGTTTGACATGCCCGAGTAAGAGCTGAACTGCCCGAATATTTTTAGTTTTGGCATAAATCAAAGTTGCTTTGGTTCTTCTCATCGAATGAGTTCTATATAGATATTCATCATACCCAAGTTCTCTTGCCTATCGTCGAATTATGCTGGCGTAATAACTATAGCTCATAGGCTTACCGATTTTACGGGGACTGGGAAAAAGATAATCAGAAATAGTTAACCTTCGAAGTGATACCCACAGTGTAATGGATTGAGCTGTTTTTGAGGTTATTTCAAATTGAACATGGCGATCAGTCTTGCTTTGCCGATAAAGCACTCTGTTAATGGATAACACCATTACTACTAATATCACGAACCTTGATCCTGAGTAGATCGCATGATCTCAACTTGCTATCAATAGCTAAGTTGAGCAAAGCAAAATATTGAATATTCTCCTTAATTTCTAGCCTTGTTCTGATCCGCCAGATATCTTCGAGCCTAAATGCCTTTTTCTGACCGGTTGGATGACCTTTTTTAGTCCACATGGCATTCTCCTAGTGAAACTATTAATTGGCCTTAAAAGTTTAGCTAAAAATTGAGGAAATGAGTAAACACATAAGTATTCAAATAGGAAATAGAATTTTTCATCATGTAAAGCCTACGGTACCCGTGGAAACCCTGGTTCATCATCAGCAACAGGCTTATTATCAGGTTGTTAGAGAATGTGATCGAACAAGCGACTGTACGTTATTTATCGATTTTATGTTAGAAAAATTAGCCGAAGCGCTTAGGGAAAGCCTGAATGCGTATCAACAGGATTCTGTCGCAATGTCGGTAAAAACGTCGGTAGAAATGTCGGTAGAAAATTTACAGCCACTCAATGCTACCTCGCAGAAAATCTTATCGGTTATTGCACTTCATCCTGCTATTACCATCACTCAATTGGCTGATGGGTTAAGTGTAAGCCGCCGCACAATCGAGCGGAATATAAAGATATTACAAGATAATGGCTATTTGGTTCGTGTTGGCGCGAAGAAAGGGGGATACTGGCGGGTTAGCTGACTCGGTAATATCCCAAAAATTAGGGTATTCAAACTGCCTGCAACAAAAAACGCCTATTGAGAAAGTCCTAATTCTATTAGGACTCACAAAATAGTGTGAATAATGAAGTGGTTATTCTAAAACATAGTTATTCTAAAACATAGTTATTCGAAAATATAGTTATCCGAATAGTGATAAATAGCGATCTCTTGACCAGCGATAATATAAAGCCAGCATATTGTTTACTTCTTCTATATTGAATTTTTCAGGGGAAAAAGCGGTATCAGGGGAAATATCGGATTTTCCATTAACCCATTCAAACATTTCCTGATAATCTTTATGTGTTGGTTTATTAAGGATATCAACCAGTTCCATATAGCCATATATTCCACCACAATCTTCTGGCGGGCAGGCTCTTTGACCTTCACAGCAAAAAATAGGCATAGGGAGTTCATGAGGAGAATAGTTACTGTTTTCAAGTACGATTTCATGTTCCCAGTAATCACCGAAATCATAAAGATAAGTGAATTTGCTCCCTTTTCTTTTGAGTAATGAATCCAGCCTCACTTTTCTCTCTTCTTTACCCTCTTCAGGTTCTTCAGGCATTTCAGTGAATCGTTTGATACCAAAAGAAAATTCATGTAAATGGCTGTCATTCCAACCCATTACGATTTGTATTATATCGTGTAATCTATCCAATGAAATATTGGATGGAACGACAAAACGACGCCATATGCTTGGATTAGTTTCTATAAGTGTTATTTTCAACAGGTAGAACTTTTCCATTTATCGTCCTTCTAATTTGATGAGTTGGTAGAAAAATCAGCATACTGTTTACTTATTCCAGTCATAGTATGGTGTGATTTGAATTGAAATACGAACTATTTTTGTACTCATAAAATAGTTAGTTACCACCCACTTGATTTAACAGATATTTTTTCTTTCCATTTTGAGATTTGTGATAAATTCTTAGGTGCAACATAAACCGTTTCTCTGCCATCTTTATGTGTTTTTAATAAACCTAATTTTTCCAATTGGTTAAGATCATTTCGCGCTGTATTGTCTGATACTCTCATTCTGCCGCGAATTTCTGCCACAGTGAAAATATTTCCCGGTCTGGCAAAAGCAATATTTAGCAATGCGCGCTGTCTGGCATTCAATTCAGCGATGATGTTTGATTCGTAAAGGAATGTTTCTACTTCAGCCCGGGTTTTTATAATATGTTTTATATAATTAAGATATTCTTCGATTGCCCGCTCAACAATCTGACACTGATAATCAACAAAATACGTGAGATCAAACTGGTCAGTTTCTGTATAACAGTATGCCTTTGCATAAGCCGTCGAGGATTTTTTCAATAGCTTACTGATGGAGATGTATTTAAATGCAGTATAACCACAGCGCAGCATGTACCAGTAAAATAAGGCTCTTGCTGTTCTGCCATTCCCGTCATTAAAGGGATGAATAAATCCCATCATAAAATGGAGAACAATAGCTTTTATTAATGGGTGTAAATAATCAACACCCGCCTGCCGTTCATGGGAGGTATTTGCCCAAAGACAGAGTTCTTCTATCCTCTGTTCGATTTCTTTGTAGGAAGGTGGAGTATGTATAATTTCACCGTCTATTCCTGCAACAACAACATCATTGGTTGTGCGGAACCGGGCTGGTTTATATTTATCATCGTTAATTCCTTCAACTGCAATAGCATGAATTTCTCTGATAAAAGCAGGAGTAAGCTTATCATTGCAGTGCTCTGTAATATACGCCATCATTCGATGATTACCCATAATCATACGCTCACTTTCGTCTCTCGGAGAGCGTTGAATTTTGAGCATTTCTAAAGCAACTTGGCTGGTTGTAGCTGCACCTTCCAACTGGCTGGATGAAATTGACTCCTCAGCAATGAGTTCATCAAATAAATATTTTGAAGCATTGAGAGATTCCAACAACTCAGCTTGCCCGGCTGAGGATGTTAGTCGGTCTATCTTAGAACAAATTTGTTTAATTATTGGTGTTGTGAACAACTTGGTCAGTTGATCCGGACTATCACCTGTCAATGACAGTTGTTGGATATTTTTATTACGCAGAAAACGCACAATTGACCAGTAGGCAATGGGGTCTGTTCCTACAGGTAGTCGATGACGTAATTTATCCCAGGGAAGATAGCGGCCTTCATCATCAATGGCTTTTGCGTTGGATATATTGATGGAAAAGACAGATGGGGCCATTTCTGCGATATCTGTAAGTGCAGGGGGACGCTTAATTTTCATCTTTCACCGCAAAACTAGAGAAATTTGAGATAAATGTTGGCTTGAGTTGTGTACTAATGCAAGTGCATTATTAAAACGGAACCTACATAACTTGAATTAAGAGAAGAACACATGACAAAAAGCAACGGAATATTGATAAAGAATGCGGAAGAGATAAAGAAAATGGAAATTGCGGGGCGTTTGACAGGTCAGGTACTTGAAGCGGTTCGCTCGATTATCGCGCCAGGTATAACGACTCTGGAAATCGATTCATTTTGCCATGATTACATCGTCAATACTCTCAATGCGATACCCGGTAGTCTGGGGCAATACGGCTTCCCTTATACAGTCAATACTTCAGTGAATCACGTGGTTTGTCATGGCTGGCCTTCTGAGAAGAGGCTGAAAAATGGAGATATTGTTAACGTAGATGTGACGGTTAAAAAAGAAGGATATTATGGCGACAGCAGTATTACATTTTGTGTCGGTGACGTACCATCCCATGCCAGGCGTTTGGTCAATGTGACCCAAGAATGTCTATATAAAGCGATTAAGATCGTTAAGCCGGGTATCACGTTGGGGGATATCGGTCATACGATACAACAACATGCTGAAGCCAATAATTATTCTGTGGTGCGTGAATATTGTGGGCATGGCATTGGCCGCAGTATGCATGAGGAACCACAAGTCCTGCATTATGGCAGGGCTGGTGAAGGTACATTGCTGGAGGAAGGCATGACTTTCACGATCGAGCCGATGATTAACCAGGGTAAAAAGGACGTGAAGCTGCATAAAGATGGTTGGACAGTAACGACCAAAGATCGCCGGTTATCGGCTCAGTTTGAGCATACGATTTTGGTAACCCGTGATGGCTTCAAGGTGTTGACTTTGCGGGATGAAGAACGTGAGGCTTTTGAGCGTTATCTGTCGATCACCCGGTAATCTGCATTCTGTTGAATAATGGTAAACCCAATGCTGATTAATATGGAGTTGGATATCGTGTTGGGTTTTATTTTGTCATTAAGTAAACTTTTTTCCTTTAATCGATAGAATTTTTTCTAAGAAGAAAAAATTTTCTTTGTGAAATCAGTCAGTTTATTATTTAGCGGATTTAGGTAAACTTATCTTCATTCCCATGTTTAGCTAAAATGGCGCTATGCTGAATTTTCGAACAGCAGATGTGGGTAGTGTTTGTTCAAAAAATAACGAATTTGCTTAAGTGGATATTTATCTCCACTATATAAAACTACAGGGTTACTATGTTTTCTATTTATAAAAATAAGAACGTCTCTTGTTTTATTGTCCTTTTTTTTCTTATATTTCTAATACATAAATGCTTGGGCTATCAATTAAAGCTGATATATGTTTTTAGTGCATTTTCATTATTTCTATTTATGGCTGCGGTCAGTAAACGAATATATACCGTTCTGCTTGCCTTTTTTTCCCTTGTGGGAATACTCTATACTCCCATTGGCCTCAACTATGGTTATCCTGATGTTAATGCAGTAGGTTCATTACTCTACACGAATCAGAATGAAACATTGGAGTATATTAGTGGCCTTTCGCTATCAACTTATCTAACTGCTATAGCCATTTTTATTTTGATGATGTTTGCTTTCAAATTAAACATCACCTTATCTGATAAAAGTAAAAAATGGTTACTTGCCCTATTTTTTATTTCTGCTTTCTGGTCGCCAGTTAAAGGCTACATTAAATCAGATTTTGAAGATGGTTCGGAACTTTTGAATACCAGTTTGCCTGAGGCTCGCTTTTTCAGTGACGTTTATCGGAGTTATACGGAAGTTATGTCTGAAAATAGTCGGTTTGCCAAGATTATTAAGAATCAGGATGACTGGCAACCTGTTGTCAAAGAAGAAAAATATGACACATACATTATGGTGATTGGAGAGAGTGTCCGAAAAGACTTTCTGGGAGCTTATGGTTTTCCGAATAAAAATACCCCGTGGCTGGATAAAACCAATGCAACAATGTTAACCAACTATATTTCTGCTGCCCCATCAACACAACTGTCATTGACGAACTCTCTGGCAATTCGTGAAAAAAACGAAATTCAACTGAATAACAGCATAGTTTCATTGGCGAAAAAGACAGGATTTGAAACTTACTGGCTTTCTAATCAAGGCATGAAAGGAGGCTTTGATTCTCCGGTGGCGCTGATTGGGCAACAGGCCAAATATCATACTTTTTTAAAAGAAGGCAGCTCAGATGATCGCAGTTATATGCCGGATGAAAATTTATTGCCTTATATCCGTAATGCGTTGATGAAAGATAAACAGAAGAAACTGGTTGTCATTCACTTAATGGGTTCGCATCCACAGCCTTGTGCCAGAACTAATGAACAATACAGCGATTATTTTCATTCCCAAAACATCTCGTGTTATATCCAGAGTATCCAGAATACGGATAAGCTTCTGGCAGAAATTGAAAATATTGCCAATCAAAACCAATTGCATTGGACGCTGCTCTATTTCGCGGATCATGGGTTGTCATTTGTGAATAAAAACACGGATGGTGAGAACGTGACTCATAACGACAGCCATAAACAGAACTATCAAGTTCCTTTTATCATCACCGATTACGATGATTCCACGAAAAACGTGGCTTCCAACCAATCAGGTAAAGATAAGATCGATGCGCCACGCAGCGGTTTGTACCTTTTATCTATGTTGTCCACATGGTTGGGAGTCGAAGAACCCCGTTTGATATCCGACTGTGATTGGTTTTCTAATCAAGAATGTCAGAACCAACATACCGTGATTTCATTCAGTAACGAGTATAAGGACTTTAATCAATTGAAGGATGACACTATTAATTTAGGTTATAAATAGTCATTTCGGTTACAAATAATAATTTGGCTTATAAATAGTTAATTTTGGTTTGTGAACAGTGAGTTACGTCACAAATTCAAGGCGGATTTTCTAAGTCATAACCACTGATGAGGGGATTCTGACCGTTTAATGCGGTATTCAACCGCTGGCTTAGATCCTTCCAATATGGTGAGAGGGATTTTATATCATAGTGCAGTGTGGCGAGGAGTATTTGCCTTTAATCGGTACTGCTTTCTTTCGGCCATCAGAGAGTTATCTCGTGGAGAAGGAAGTAAAAAATTAAATAGTGACTTGCTGTTCGTCTTACCTTGAAAAGGAAGTTTTATGAACAATAATAAATTGTTAAAACATATTCCCTGGATGATATTGGGGATAATTGGCGCATTTTGCCTTGGCGTTGTTGCGCTACGACGGGGAGAACACATTAGCGCTTTATGGATCATTGTTGCATCCGTAGCGGTTTATCTGGTTGCTTATCGGTATTACAGCCTCTATATCGCCACTAAGGTGATGAAACTGGATGCGACACGGGCAACCCCTGCGGTCGTCAACAATGATGGACTGAACTATGTTCCTACCAATAAAAATGTCCTGTTTGGC
Source organism: Xenorhabdus sp. PB62.4 (assembly GCF_014467285.1). NCBI lineage: Bacteria > Pseudomonadati > Pseudomonadota > Gammaproteobacteria > Enterobacterales > Morganellaceae > Xenorhabdus > Xenorhabdus sp. PB62.4. Next base: position 37,147 of record NZ_NKHR01000006.1, read on the forward strand.
CATCACTTTGCGGCCATTGCAGGAGCGGGGCCGTTAGTAGGGCCGGTATTGGCGGCACAGGTAGGATATCTGCCGGGAACATTGTGGCTATTAGCCGGGGTAGTGCTCGCAGGTGCGGTACAGGACTTTATAGTGTTGTTTATCTCCTCCCGCCGCAATGGTGCATCGCTTGGTGAGATCGTTAAAGAAGAAATGGGACGGGTGCCGGGAACAATCGCCCTGTTTGGTTGCTTCTTAATCATGATTATCATTCTGGCGGTACTGGCCTTGATTGTCGTGAAAGCATTGGCGGAAAGCCCGTGGGGAGTCTTTACGGTTTGTTCTACCGTGCCAATTGCGCTTTTCATGGGGATCTACATGCGATATATCCGTCCGGGGCGTGTTGGTGAAGTCTCCGTGATTGGTATTCTCATGCTGGTTGCTGCTATTTGGTTTGGTGGAGTGGTTGCGGCCGATCCTTATTGGGGACCTGCGCTGACTTTCAAAGATACCACTATCACTTATGCACTGATTGGTTATGCGTTTATCTCTGCATTATTACCCGTCTGGCTAATTTTAGCACCGCGTGATTATCTGGCGACTTTCCTGAAAATCGGAGTCATTGTCGGCCTTGCGATTGGTATCGTTATTCTGAATCCTGAACTGAAAATGCCTGCCGTCACACAATATATTGATGGTACAGGGCCAGTTTGGAAAGGTACGCTGTTCCCATTCCTGTTCATTACCATTGCTTGTGGTGCGGTATCGGGTTTCCATGCTCTGATCTCTTCGGGAACGACACCTAAATTGCTGGCAAATGAAAAAGATGCACGTTTTATTGGTTACGGCGCGATGCTGATGGAATCATTTGTTGCGATCATGGCATTGGTTGCTGCATCCATCATCGAACCGGGCCTGTACTTTGCGATGAATACGCCTCCAGCAGCGCTTGGCATTATCATGCCTGATCTGCATAATCTGGGCACAGCAGAAGCCCCCATGATCATGGCTTCCTTAAAGGAAGTGACCACTCATGCAGCCGCGACTGTCAGTTCTTGGGGCTTTGTAATTTCACCGGATCAGATTTTGCAAACGGCAAAAGACATTGGTGAGCCGTCTGTCCTGAACCGTGCTGGTGGCGCGCCAACTCTGGCGGTAGGTATTGCCCACGTATTCCATCAAATCATCCCTGCGGCGGATATGGGCTTCTGGTATCACTTCGGTATTCTGTTTGAAGCATTGTTTATCCTGACAGCTCTGGATGCAGGTACGCGCTCAGGTCGTTTCATGTTGCAGGATCTTTTGGGTAATTTTGTTCCATTCCTGAAAAAGACTGACTCTCTGGTTGCTGGCATTATCGGTACGGCGGGTTGTGTTGGCTTGTGGGGTTACCTGTTGTACCAAGGCGTGGTTGATCCATTGGGTGGCGTGAAGAGCCTGTGGCCACTGTTTGGCATCTCTAACCAGATGCTGGCAGCCGTTGCATTGGTATTGGGTACAGTTGTACTGATCAAGATGAAGCGTACTAAATACATTTGGGTAACGGTGCTTCCTGCGGTTTGGTTGCTGATTTGTACGACTTGGGCGCTGGGCCTGAAACTGTTTAGTGATGACCCACGGCTTGAAGGTTTCCTTTTCCTTGCGAAAGAGTATAAACAGCGGATTGCTGAAGGTGGCGCGGAATTAACGGCGCAGCAAATCAGCAACATGAACCACATTGTTGTGAACAACTATACCAATGCGGGTTTAAGTATCCTGTTCTTCGTGGTGGTGTATAGCATCATTATCTATGGCATCAAAACCGCGATAAAAGCGAGCAAAACACCAGAGCGTACTGATAACGAAACACCTTATGTTCCGATTCCAGAGGGCGGGGTAAAAGTTTCTTCTACGCACTGATGTGATACTTATGCTGATACTGACTCAATGATTCTGTATCGGTAACAGCTATATTCCTATGCCCCGCATAATCGGCTTTGTATTATGTGGGGTATTTTTTTGGAGAATCATTATGTTTGGTAATCTTGGCCGGGCAGGTAAATATTTGGGACAGGCGGCCCGTATGCTGGTGGGCGTTCCTGACTACGATACATATGTCCAGCATATGAAAGAAAATCACCCCGATAAACCGTACATGACCTATGAAGAATTTTTCCGTGAACGCCAGAATGCCCGCTATGGTGGTGATGGAAAAGGGGGAATGCGCTGTTGTTAATGAAAAGAACCCATGAAAAAAACTCATAAAAAATACGATGCAGTGGATGGAAAACAAAACGACAAGTCAGCGAACTTATTGAGCAGCCAGCAGGAAACGAAAATGCAACCAATATCAGTCACGATCCTGGCCGGTTTTTTGGGATCAGGTAAAACGACGCTATTGCGTCATATTCTCAATGCCAATCATGGTCATAAAATCGCCGTCATCGAAAATGAATTTGGTGAAGTGCCTATTGATAATGAATTAATTGGCGATCGTGCTACTCAGATTAAGACATTAAGTAACGGATGTATCTGCTGTAGCCGCTCGAATGATTTGGAAGATGCCTTGTTGGATTTATTGGATAGCATGGATAAAGGGCAAATCTATTTTGATCGCCTGATTATTGAGTGTACCGGCATGGCGGATCCCGGGCCGGTTACGCAGACTTTCTTCTCCCATGAAGCCTTGTGCCAGCGTTTTTTACTGGATGGCATTATTACCTTGGTTGATGCTGTTCATGCCGATCAACAGTTAGATCGCTTCCCCATTACACAGTCTCAGGTAGGCTATGCTGACAGGATTATTCTGACGAAAACAGATGTTGCTCCGACCCATGATGCTTTAGTTGAGCGTTTACAGCGAATTAATGCTAAGGCACCGATTCATAAAGTGATTCAGGGTGAAGTAGATTTAAGCGTGCTGTTTGATATTGAAGGTTTTATTCTGAATGACAAATTGACGGTTTCAGCACCTGTGTTCCGATTTATCCCTAAACAACAAAACACGGTTCAATCGATTGTTGTTAACTTATCACAGGTAGTTGAATTATCAGAGATTTCTGGCTTGATGGAAGAGTTGTTGCTGAGCTTTGCAGACAATCTGCTGCGTTACAAAGGCATTCTTGCTATCAAAGATGAATCGCGCCGATTGTTGTTTCAGGGCGTACAGCGCCTATATAGTGCGGATTGGGACAGAGAATGGCGTGATGATGAATTACGTGAAAGTGTGTTAGTTTTTATTGGAATAGATCTGCCGGAACAGAAAATTCGTGAGAAATTTTCGGAACTGTTTGTAGAATTGTAATCGGTTATTTTTTATTCCTTATTGAGCAGTGAAATAATTTATATAAATTCGCTGCTCGTGTTTAATTAGAAGTTTATTTTATATTTTATCTTTTGAGTCGCAATCTCCACAAGTAAGTTAGTGGAGATTGTTGCAATAACAGGTTATGTTAGTGGAAACAGCAAAGGAAAAATAAAACGTTTATTTAGATTGAGTTTCCCAAATTCTGGAAAAACGTTTCACATTACTGGCTGTATAAATCACAGTATGTGAAATGTTACGATGCCCAAGATAATCCTGAATCAGACGTGTATCACGACCAAGATCGGCTAACGCATAACCACAGGCATGTCTTAACATATGGGGATGTGGAGAAACACTGACTGATGCTTGTTTTCCATAACGTTTCAGTAATCCATAGACTTGTTGCCGTGAAACGGCCCCGGATTTTTGGGAAAGGAACACCCAAGGGGAATCGGCTTCGCGCCATTTTTGGCGTACATTGAGCCATTTTTTCAATGCTTCAATTTCTTCTGGAATCAAGGGATGTGTAGTTGAAAGCCCACCCTTTAACCGCCTGATATGAATAATCGCCGAATTTAGATCGATATCAGAGAGACATAGATTACACAGCTCACTAACCCTAAAACCGTGAATAAAACACATTAATAGCATGCAGTAATCCCGTTCTGCGTGACGTCCTTGTTTTGTTTCTGCCAAAATTGCGTCTATTTCGTATCGGGTCAAAAATTTACGTTGTTTCATGAAATTATCATTCCTATGAAATCAGAGAGATTAATTGTGAATAGCAAGGTATTTTGGCCAGCCAAATACAATAAGCCACCAGTGTTTTTTGAATGTGATTGGCAAAATACCGGATTGATTTAATTGAAATACCGCAAATAAAAAATTTGCTTCTTCTGTTCGTCTTATTTCTCATGAAAATACTAATTGAAATCGTATAAATGGGTGTTATTTGATTTTTAAGTACAGAATGGGGCAATCATAAATAGAATTCCATATAAAAAAACTTTTCTACTGAATTTTACAACTAATCATTTCGCATGGTTTTTATTTTAGTTTTTTATTCTTCTAAATTTCCCTTTAGGTGTATTGATTTTGTATTTTTACTGCATTTACTAGAAAAAGTAAATGATTTATCTAATTTGCTCATATAATGACTCACTTTCGGTTAAAAATTATCAACCGTATGTGACTCTTAGTTTAATGTTCTGATATTTATTTAAATATTGAATTTTTATTCTTCAATTTTAAGCGAAAGTGTTAATCAAAACGAGGTTTTTGGGAAATCAAAGGAATGTCACTAAGACTCTAAGGTACTAAGAGGTGAACTAAAGAGATGGACAGAATTTAAGTCAGGCTAACATAATTGGTTATTATTTCTAATGTATGTTGCCCGGACTGGTTTTTAAAAGGTAAATAATACTTATTCAGTTTGTGAAATTTAATTAAATAGATATCCTCTATAATTATTTAAATATAGTTTCATCATTGCAATGATTATTTACTGAAACAAATAATGTAGAAGATGATTTTATTTGGACCAAAAAATACTCTCCTGAGCATTTTCTGGTCGTATCAGGTTATTTAAGCAAAGCTGGCCTTGTGCGCCATAATCTCAATGATTTGTATATCTGTTTGCTGCATGGCATGTCGTGCAAGTGAACATAGATTTGCGATGGATTGGTCTACGTCATTGGAAACAATACCATCACTGCCACTGACACAACTGTTATCCAGTGCCATCAAAACGGCTTTATAGGCAGCGCTGGCGCTGGTAGAAACTTTCATTGCACAACTGTTTGAAGCCCCGTCGCAAATCATACCGCTGATATCACCTATCATGCTGCAAATTGCCATTGCAACGGGTTGATAACGTTGTTCAATCAACCATGCAATCCCTGCTGCTGCACCCATTGATGCCGTTGTTGCTGCGCAAAGAGCGGAAAGCGTTGGCAATTTGTTGTGAATGTAAATCGCCATCAGGTGTGACAGCATTAGCGCCCGTGCCAACTGTTCCTTATTACAGCCCAGATGTTCAGCCACAACAACAACTGGCATAGTCGCTGCGATCCCTTGATTGCCTGAACCGGAATTACTCATTGCCGGTAAAACAGCGCCACCCATACGGGCATCTGAAGCTGCGGAAGTGCGGATCATAATGTCGGAAAGGAGATCCCGTGCCAATAACCCCCTGTCACGTTGGCGTTGCAGAGTCATGCCAATGTGTAAGCCATACTGTGTGGTTAACCCTGCTTGAGACAGAGCATCATTCAAACGTGCGGCTTCCAGTATAAATTGAATATCCTCATAAGGCGCTTCTGTTGCAAACTCATAAACCGTAAAAGCGGTAGCTTGCTCAAGGCAATATTCAGTTTCATGATTGGCAACATATCCGTCAGTGTTATTTTTATCGGCGTGACAGACTGCTGTATCGTTAGATTGAGATTGCTTATCAAATATGACACGGCCATTATGCTCAATTCTCACAATTTTAGTGTGATTGCCCGCGATAGTGACTGTTGCTGATTCATTCTCATAAAATACCGTGGCTTCTGAATACAGAACGTCGTCACACGGTTGCTGGATACTGACGGTGACAGCACCTTGCTGTAATAATGCCTTACTTTGTGCGATCTCTTCGGGGGTGGCATTCTGTAAAACTTCCAGACCCGCATCAGGGTTGCCACCCAATGCACCAAGTGCAGCCGCAACTGGCAGCCCAACCATTCCCGTACCCGGCACGGTGACACCCATACCATTTTTCATCAAATTAGGTGAAACTCGTGCACTGATCCGCTGTGCAGGGCCGGATAGATAAGATGCGGCTGTGGCCGCAGCAAGGGCCAGTGAAATGGGTTCAGTACACCCGATGGCTGGCTTAACTTCCTTTTTGACTGCACGAATAAACTCATTCCACAACCGTGTGTGTTGTTTCTGACTCATATAAACAAACCTTAATGACAAAACTGATCGAAATTGGCCTTTCACATATAAAATTTCTTAAGCATGCGTTTTTTCCATATCAGGAAAAGGCCAGAAAAGGAGAAACGCATAGCAAAACCCCGGTAAAGATGATCAATATGAGCGATGCGCCTTTATAGTGGTGCAGGCCGGGGACTTTATAGACCAGATAGGCGGGGATTAAACAACCAACGATGCCAAATATCGGGCTACAGAGGGAAGTGAAGCTCAATACCGGGGCATTCAGGAGGATGGCGCTCCATGCCAATAAAATGGCAAAAGCCATAATGCCATTTTGAACCCATTTTTCATTGATATTTTCGACAGGCATCAGGCGGCTAAGAATATTCATGGCAATCCCCTGACTGGCTTCGCGGAATCCGAGATAAACACCAAAAAAGGCCGTCATCACAGCGAAGATATTGAGCATAATACTGACGGTAACGACCCAACCGCCGGGAAAGAACTGGGCGGCAACCGCCAGTGCAGAAATATTCTGCTCATAGGCTTTGACGGCTTCATCGTGTCCCATTGCCAGCGTAAAAGAGACGGCATAGAAAAATACGGTACAAAACAGGATGCCAAAGGCAATGTTCATGGCTCTTAATGCCTTGTGGCGGGCAACTTCACGTTTTTGTTCCCGGTTACGATAAGAGATGATCATCGGGCTTAGTGTTTGAATGAACAAAATAGAGGTGAGTGTGAAAGGCAACGTAATAATGGCTTTTTTGATTAATAAACCAAGAGGAGGTAATGCCCCGATATTGTATAAATGCCACATGCCTATCATGGAAAGCCCTAATGCGGCGACGACAAATAATTTTGCCATCACCATCAGGCTGGATACCTTGAACAGTAATCGTTCACCACGGGATGAAATAGCGACCAGCAGACAGATTAACACCAGCCCATAAAATGGATTTTCCGACATTAACTCATCAGTAATGCCAAAGGATTGTAGATAAGAAGCGCTGTCATTGGTTATGGCGGTGGAATAAACAAACATCCAGATCACCAGCATAATAAAGTAGAGCACTCCCAATAAAATACCCCAGTTTTTACCGAGATAACCACTGATGACACTGGGATAATCTTTGCATTCTGGTGATTCAGCAAGCGTGTTGATAAAAAGTCGCTGAAAAAGATACATGGCAGGATAGCCAATAATGGAAGAAAGCAGGAACACCCACAACCCCATCAATCCGACCTGGACAGGCAGGAAAACAATGCCCGCTCCGATGGCCATACCAATACTCATGATAACCCAACCGGTATCGGTATTATCGAATTTTATCGCCTTTTTCCATTCATCTTCTGTCATGTTGGCGCACTTGGCTGCCGGAGATAAGTGGGGCGTAACATCATTGTTTTTTGCTGCTGTTTTCATAATAGCACTCGCTTACATCTTTGGTATTTTAATGGGCATAGAACAGGCACAAGGGGAAATACAACACGTAAACACGATTAACCACTCTTTTAGTGGTGTTATTATCGTGTGCTGATAGTAAATGATTTCAAGGAGAAAAAATTTCCCTAAACACTCCATCTGATACGATTTTTGAGAGAACAACTTCTTCATAAAGAGGAAATTGCTACTTATTGTTTTCAACGAAAAACCGCAAAGGGAGATTGTGCAAAAAAGAAAGCTGGTTTGCTTGTATCATATTGATAAATAAAATAATTGAATTTTAGTAAGAAGGTCTTATGAGTCTTTGTGATATTAACAATTGAAACAACCAGAGGGAAAAATTGTGTACTTTATCACGCTTATCTTTGTTCAAAACACCTTGTTAGTATTAAATCCTTTTTATTGTTAATATTATGATGTAGTTCAGCATATTAATCTAGCGTTTTTTACTGGTGGAATTGTTCAGTACATGAACTTCATCTGGGGACATGGATTGGAAATAGCAGCTTACTCGCCGTTAATAGTCTTTCATTTATTATGGTTAAACAGATATATTAAGAGATTCAAAATGTATTTTTATTTAAATTATAATTTCCCATTGAATAGCAAAGGCAATTTTATTTGATTCAGATAATAAAATAGTTTGAGTATACTACTATAAGCAATAGAGTCGTCGTAATTCCTTAGTTTATCAATAATAATCCGGGATATTATAATATTATTTCCTCCGATGGATTTTTATATAATAAAAGTGATTGAGTTTAACTTATCAATAAGAGATTGATATTAATACTGGATAACGAATTCCCTCCTGAATGATCTTTACTGAATTTTCGGTTTTAACCATTATCAATCATTGGGTTAGTGAGTGACTTGCTCTCCTGATTTTTGAATTAAATAGACTTTTCCTATAACAATATTTATTATTATTTCGTTTGAAGTTAGTAGTATCCGCCTGTACAAAAAATCGGGCACTTTTATTTAAGCATTCATTCAGGAAGACATAATAATGAAAAGCAAACTCACATTAGCCTCGCTTTGTCTGGCTTCTCTTGTGTTGGCTGGTTGTGCGACAGAATCTTCATCAACACTGCCGGTACAAAAAGTCACTTCTTATAAGACTACTTATGCAGGCATTCGCAACCCAATCGCCGTCGGGAAATTCGAGAACCGTTCAAGCTATCAAAATGGCATTTTTTCTGATGGCATTGATCGTTTAGGAAATCAGTCAAAAACAATTCTTGTGACTCACCTACAACAAACCGGCCGTTTTAACGTGTTGGAACGCACCAATCTGGCTGAATTGAAAGCTGAAGCGGGCTTGCAGGGCAAGGCTCAGAAACTGAAAGGGGCTAATTATATTATTACGGGTTCCGTGACTGAATTTGGCCGCAAAGAAGTCGGTGATCATCAATTATGGGGCATTTTAGGCCGTGGTAAATCACAAGTGGCTTATGCAAAAGTGATGCTGAATGTTGTGAATGTTGAAACCTCCGAAGTTGTTTTTTCTTCTGCCGGAGCAGGGGAATATAAACTTTCCAGTCGTGAAATCATTGGATTTGGCGGTACTTCCAGCTATGACTCCACCCTGAATGGCAAGGTATTGGATTTGGCGATCCGTGAGGCGATCAATGATCTGGTAGCTGGTATTGAAAGCGGGGCATGGAAGCCAACTAACTAATTGACTTAGTTAAATTTATTCCGGAAAGTTTGGACAGGAAAGAGAGCTGTATGTTTTTGATGAAAAAGACGGGGATGTTGTTGGGCGTACTGCTATTGGTAGGATGTGCAAAAGCACCGAAAACCATGTACGTATGGGGTGATTATCAGCAAACGCTTTATCAGTATTACCAGCAGGATAAAACCGGGCCACAAGAGCAGCTTCAGGCATTGCAAAAAGTGATTGAACAGGCCAAAGCTAAAGATAAACCGGTTCCTCCGGGTTTGCATGCACAAATGGGGCTGCTTTACAGCAAGGTTGGTAATATCGAAGATGCTTTCCAGCAGTTTGAAATAGAGAAAAATTTATTTCCTGAATCAGCGCCTTACATGGATTTTCTGTTAAGCAAAAATAAGGGAGTGAAATAATGAATCGTTTTCTGGGGGCAATTGGCGCCTTATTATTGCTGGTTCTGTCAGGATGTGTCCAACATAAACCGTATGACTATTCAGCATTGAGGGAAAGTAAACCTAAATCCATTCTGGTACTGCCTGCGGTCAATAAATCGGTGGAAGTACAGGCTTCCGGTAGTTTGCTGTCTCAAGTGGCTTATCCGCTGGCAGAGTCCGGTTATTATGTTTATCCCGTTGCTGTAGTTGAAGAAACATTTCGTCAAAATGGCGTGACAGAGGCACAAGATATCCATAATCTCAGTTATAAAAAACTGTATGACATTTTTGGTGCGGATTCCGCTCTTTACCTGGATATCACACAATACGGCACGCAATACCAAATTATTAACAGTGATACTCGTGTTAGTGCAACAGCCCGTTTAGTGGATTTGCGTACAGGTAAACAACTGTGGAATGGTATTGCGACGGCATCTTCCACAGAAAATGATAATTACTCTAGCGGTGGTCTGGTCGGTATATTGATATCGGCTGCTATCTCTCAAATCGCGAATACCATTACGGACAGAAGCCATGACATTGCAGGCATTACCACTAATCGTCTGTTAAGTGCAGGTGGATATGGTCACTTACTGTATGGCCCACGTTCTGAATTCTATGGCAAAGAAAAGTTATAACTTTTGATTGAAACAACTTTTAATTGAAATAAAAAATGCCGCAATTCTACGCGGCATTTTATAGTTAAATCAGACATCCAGTCGCTTGGTCTGCCATTTTTTAGACTTCCAGCGCCATGCGTTAACTAACCCACGGACCCACTCATCGCAGAAGAACCCTATCCAAATTCCCAGAATTCCCATCTCCATCGTTATTCCCAGGAAATAACCGACAGGAATGGAGATGCCCCACATGAAAATTATTGCGGTATAGAGTGGGAAACGGGCATCACCGGAAGCGCGCAAGGCATTGACCATCACAATATTGAAGGTACGCCCTGGCTCCAAAAAGACGGAGAGCAGGAACAGCGGCAACAGAAGCCCGATAATCTTCTTATCTTCCGTCATAAGCTCAAGAAGCGGCTCCCGGAAAATCCAGAACGCCAATACGACGCCGATTGTGACGATAACGCCGATTTTCAAGCTCTTGATACCGCGAATATAGGCATCTTCAAAGCGTTTTGCGCCAACAAGGTGACCCACCATAATCTCATTACCAATACTGGTAGAGATACCGAACAACATAATGAACAGAGATAACTGGAAATAAAGCGTCTGTGCAGCCAGAGAAGTTTCCCCCATCAGGCCGATAAACGCTTGTGCGGTCATATATTGCAGAATCCATACCAGATTTTCACCGGCGGCTGGTAAGCCGATGTGCAGGATTTTGCTCAACATATTCTTAGACCAATACACAAGCAGCTTAGGCTCAAACTTGATTCTCAAGCCACAGAACAGCAATCCACAGAGTAAAATAACGGCAACAGTACGACCAAATACGGTAGACCACGCCACACCTTCCAGCCCATATTGAGGCAGTCCGAAGAACCCATACAGAACGATCATGTTACCGACAATCGTCAGCAAGTTGGCAATCAGCGTGACATACATCGCCGCTTTCGCTTTACCATAAACCCGCAAACAGGCAGCCAAAATAATCGAAATAGCTTCAGGTATCAGACAGATACCAAGAACATGCAGATAAGCAAACCCATCCTCCATCAAATTTTCGGGCAGGTTCATGATATGCAGGATCTTATAACCAAAGAAAATCGTGATCAGCGCACAACTGAAACCCAGTAATAAATTGAATGCAATAGAGATATGAATCGCTTGACTGGCTTTATCACGCTTCCCTGATCCCAGATATTGTGCAATGACAACACTGCAACCTACACTAATGAAATTGAAAATCGTAATGAAGAGATCAAAAACATGATTACCCACTCCCATCGCGGCGAGATAAGAAGAAGAAATATGGCTGACCATGTACGTATTAATTAATAACGTCGCCATATGCAGAAAGATATCAATGAAAATCGGCCAGCTTAACGAGAAAAGCGAACGATCAACAACATCAGACTGATGCATTGTAAAACCTATTTATTAGAAGTGGAATGAAAGGACTTTTTGTGGTGTGACCTACCCAGAAAGCGTAGAGGATTTTACAGGGTTTATTGATGAATTGATAGGCAGAATAGGTGATTTATCTCTATGGTTTTGTGAGGAATTTGGTCGGATAGAAAAGCCCCTGCGGTGATGACCGCAGGGGAGGCCGCATCAGTAGATATGAAGTGACCCCCAATGTTGGTTGCCCAACTATTGGGGGGGCACTTCATGGAGATAGGCTCTTAATATCAGCTTTTATTAATTTTCCTGATTTTAGAAGAATGATTGTTGTTATCAATGAGCCTTATAGGGTTTACTAATATCAGCCATTAACATTGGCATCAATAATAATCCCATGATTACGGCCGCAAGAGTCAGTAAGGCAAACATACCTGTCCAATAATAATGTTCAATGACTTGGCTTAATGGCCAGCCAGCGATTGCTGCACCAAAATAGGCGTATAATCCCAAATACCCAGTTACTGTCCCTGCTGCTTTTTTATGGCAATATTCAGTTGCTGCTAGTCCTATCAGCATCTGTGGGCCAAATACAAAGAAGCCAACACTAAAAATACAGGCATCTAATAATGTGCAATTGTTGATGGGAACTAACCAAAGAGCGGTGACGGAAAAGAAGAGACCGAGTGAAAACAATAAAATCACAGGGGCACGTTGACTCCGAAACAGTAAATCTGATCCCCATCCAGCACAAAGGGCACCCAGCAATCCTCCTAGTTCAAATAGTGAAAGAGTCGCATTGGCACTAAGTAAATTAGCTCCGTGCTTTTCTGATAACCATAGACTTCCCCAGTCATTAATCGCTATTCGAATGAAATAGACGAGAATATAGGAAAAACCGAGAAGCCAGATTGTACGGTTGAACAAAATTGTCTTTTGTAAAATTTGTATTATTGGCATTGGTGGAGATAACTGTTCTTGTCGCAATTCCATAGCATCTTGTCGCCAGTGTCCAACGCTGGGCAAACCGTGTTCTTGTGGAATACCTCGTATTTTCCTGAATAACCAAATTCCAATCATAATACTAATCATGCCAGGCACGAGTAGTGCAGCACGCCAACCATAATGTGTTGCTAAAAGTGCGGACAATAATGGGAGAAAAATACCACTTATATTGATGGACATATTCCAACATCCCCACCAAAAACCTCGTTCATTACGGGAATACCAGTAAGTGAGAAGTCGTGCACATGTTGGCCATCCCCACCCCTGAAAAAAGCCATTCAGCGTCCAAACAAACAATAATGCGGACAGTGATGAACAAAATGTAAAAATAATGTTCAGGACCCCGGTCATGAATAATCCCAGACCCATGAACCAGCGATAACCGGTATTATCATGAAAAATACCAGAAAAAAACTTTGAACTGCCATAAGCGAGGTAAAATAAACTGGCTATCCATCCAATGTCATTTTTATCAAGTTCTAATTCTATCTGCATGGCTGGCATAACCACATTCAGGCTCTTTCGAGTCAAGTAAAATGCGGCATATCCTATAATCATTGACATTAGTAAGTGGCTTCGCCAATAACGGTAATTTTGCGAAATTTGCTCATGGCTGATGCTTTGCATAAGTGCCTCCATAAAAGAAAAATATAAAAATAATCGCTATATCTTTAATCGTTGGTTATTTAATGTCCTTATCTGAATTTATGGGTAAATACACAACGATATGAGTTCCTTGCTGATTATTGAGTCTCCAACTGCCGCCAATTGCCTGAACACGTTCTTCAACACCTTTAAGTCCAAATCCTGAAGTTTCTTGATCATTAAGGATACCAATCCCGTTATCGCTGATACGAAGTTCTATCTGATTTCCTTTTTGCCTCAATGTGATATTAATTTGATTGGCGTTGGCATGTTTACTGATATTGTTCAATAGCTCTTGAATCAGCCTATAAATAATGAGAGTGATGGTGCCATTATCAGGTGCATGGGGTAGCTGATAATCAAAATGGCAGAGGATGTTTTGTTCCTCGAATGCGAATTCATTTATTAGGTGAAGAATTGCCTGCTTAAGAGGCATTTCATCAAGTGCAGGTGGGCGAAGTTCACGTAGGAGTTGACGAGTCGTTTGATGGATCTGTTGGGAAAGATGGTTAATCTGTTCAGCAGATTTTTGGGCTAATGATACTTCTGAAGTACGTTTTATTAGCGTTGATTGGATTTGAATGGCCGTTATATTTTGCCCTATCGCATCATGAAGCTCTCTGGCAATATTTTTGCGAATATCTTCTTCGGCATGGACTAATTTTTGCAACAAGATATGGCGTGTTGATAGTTCTTTTTCTAATCGTTCGCGATAACGGTTTAAGTTATTGGCTAATTGCTTTTGATAGGTTAAACTTCCGGCCAATTGCTGCTGACGACTGATAGCAATACCAAGCCCTATCCCTAACAAAGCCTGAGTTGTTAAAAAAATCTCCAATTCCTGTAATGCACTGAATGAACCACTGAATTGGCGTGCAAACGTCACAACCAAACTTCCTAATAATGCAGAAAAAACACCTCCCTGCCAGCCATAACGGTAAGCCATAAAGACATTAGGAAGAAAGACCAGAATTGACAATGACCATTCTATTTCTAAATATAAAAGATATTGGCCACTTAATCCTAATAGGCTGAACAGAAAACACCACATCAGTAAGGATGTTTTTATCTGAGGATCAGATATATTGGCTGTAATATTATTATTTTTCCAGTATTGTTCATATAGATAAACGTAGATCAGATAAACAAATGGAGATAATAAAACACCTCCAGTTAAAGAAGTAAGGAAAATAAAGCGCGCTTTATCAGGCAATGAAATACTCAAACATAAGGCTTGTAAAAGGCTATTGACGATAACACCAGCCAGCAAGATAGAAAGTTGCTGCCAATACAAAGAATAATTCCACCATACTTTTTGAATGCCTGATGCTATGACGACACTAATTAATGGCGAAAATAGGATGATTGGATATAGAATAAATTGTTCGTTATTTAGCCATAGCAGGATGCCGATTTCACTAGCCAGAAGGATTGGAAGATAACGTCGCCATAGTAGCGCCATAAATACCAGCCGTATTCCCTGAGGTAAAAATAGTGTTGCTTGTTGGCCATCATTATAAAAGTAATAACTAATTGTCCATAATGTAATCCAAATCAGTGAATAAAAGAGCCAAAGGAACAGTGATTGCAAAATAAAGCGTGATTTTTCACTCATTTACTAACCCGTAATGATTTGATGTTGTAATGCGTAATGAACAAGTTCAATAGTGGAATCGCACTGCAATTTACTAAGAATATTGGCACGATGAACATGTACTGTTTTGGGGCTTAGCTCAAGTTGTTCAGCTATATCTTTTACGCTAACTCCATTGATTAACAAGTTAAAAACTTCTTTTTCCCGTGGGGTTAGTATTTGTAATGCGGTAACTTCTTGGGGTCTCTGACGCAGGGCCTTTAATGCGTCAGCACAGAGGTAAATTTCTCCTTTATGAACTGTTCGTACAGCTTGGATTAATTCTTCTGGCCCACAGCATTTTGTCAGATAGCCACGTGCGCCTGCGTCAAGTGCACTCTGTACCAGAGCCGCAGTGTCATGAATGCTGAGCATGATAGTACGAAAATTAGGGCATGCGGGGCGCAACCGTGCCAGAAGCTGTAAGCCACTTTCATTGGGCATGGAAATATCCATGATCACAATATCAATCGTCTTTATTAGTAAGTCTGACCATGCTTCACTAGTGCTACTGTATTGACCTACGATTATAATATCATCTTCAAGAGTCAATAATTGAGCAAAGCCTGAACGAACAACAACATGATCATCAATGAGGGCAATTTTTATCTTCATTTTACTGTTTGTTGTAGGATATTAATTATAAATTAAAATTATATATAATAATGTTCATAAAATAAAATTCATGCAAATAATTAAACAAAAAATGCTAGTTAGATAACAAATTTTATTGTAAAACAACTAAATTATATTACTTTTTGTTTTTTTTATTTTTAACTGTTGTTTTTATATACTCAGGAATACTAATTAATTTTTATTTAATTAACTATTAAGAGGTGGAGAATGGGTTTAATTACTTTTATTGGTTTTTTTTGCTTTTTAAAATGGAACTAATAAATGCAAAAAACAAATTAAACTATATATACAGTTATTTCCATTGTTTTATTTTATATGTTATTTTTTTGTATCTAGCAGAGTTAAATTTTCATTATGATTCTTTTATTAGCGGGATTATGCTGAAATGAAATTATTTTTTCAATAGTCACATATCTTTACCTTCAGGTTAAGCTACATCATCAACACCAGTATCAGTAAATTTTACTAGATATGTATTGTTAGGTTTTAATCATTATTACTCCTTAATATTTATAACCGTATTTAAGTAGCTTTATGTATAGGAGTGCGTTACTATATTATTTAATCTTCATTGGAGTATCGTATGTATGATGTGGATTAATATTATTACTGATATAAATAAATTTATCTAAGTGAGAAAAGCTACCGCCATTATAAAATAATTTTATTCAATCGCTTGTAGTATTATTTTTATATGCAAAGGTAAGTGAGATGTAAATATTATATCGCTTTGTATATTAAGTAATTGTGATTTTTCATTTAAAACAATTAAATATTCAAATATTTTTTATCATATAAAACAATATAACTCTATTATCAAAGAAGTTTTGTTTTTTTAATCATGATTTTTTCTGAAAGATTCCACATGCAAAAGTAAAGGAGGTTTTACAGATGAAAGCTCTTATTGTAATCGACATGTTGAATGATTTTGTAACAGGTGCTCTCGCCAATGAAGAAAGCGCGATGAAAATTATTCCTGTGATCCAACGGACGATCAACTATGCCAGAGGCCGGAATGATTGGCTGGTGGTGTATGCCAATGATGCTCATTGTGCAAGTGATCGTGAAATAGGTATTTGGGGAAAACATGCGTTAGCAGGAACGAAGGGCGCTGAAGTTGTCGCGGAATTGGCTCCGATTGGCGCAGATCGGGAAATTATTTCTCCCAAGCATTTTTATAGCGCTTTTGATGGGACTGATCTGGAAGAAGTTTTAAAGCAATATGGTGTCAAAGAAGTTGTCTTGACTGGGCAACATACCCATTGTTGTGTCCAGCATACAGCCTATGGCGCATTTATCCGAGGTTATGATATCAAAGTATTGTCAGATGCTGTTTGCGTGTTTCCGGGGGTTGATCAGAATAGCGCCCTTAACTATTTAAAAAATATGTATAATGCTGAAATTATAACGAATGCTGAGTTAGGTGTTCCGTCAGAATAGGGTAGTCAGACCTTCATCGAAATGGAGTTTAATGACTGGCAGATTAATTTTCTGCCAGTCAAATAAGTTAGATAGAGCGCGAATATTTATAGATCAGGTAAATTCCTGCCGTAATAAATTTCCTGTATCTCTTTTTTAAGTAAGCGAGTGATCTCTTTCTTTTCCATTTCGCTTAATTCTTCTGCTGTGGTATTGAATAAATACTCATTAAGATCAAATTCTTTCAACATCATTTTGGTATGGAAAAGGTTTTCCTGAAAAATATTTACATCCAGCATATGGTACTGAGATTGGATCTCTTCTGTCACATAATTCTGAATGGAATTAATTTCATGGTCTATATAGAGTTTTACGCCACTGATATCCCGGGTAAAACCACGAACACGGTAATCCATCGTCACAATGTCAGATTCCAATTCATGGATCAGATAATTTAGTGTCTTAAGAGGGGAAATTACACCACAAGTTGATACCTCAATATCTGCCCTGAAGGTACATATACCGCCATCTGGGTGACTTTCTGGGTAGGTGTGTACACAAATGTGGCTTTTGTCTAAATGGGCAACGACAGAATCAGGAAGCGGGCCTGGATTTTCTGTATTATCCACTAAATTAGGGTCAATGGGTTCTTCACTAATCAGAATGGTAACGCTCGCTCCTTGTGGGTCATAATCTTGGCGAGCAATATTAAGAATGTTTGCACCAATGATTGAACAGGTTTCACTGAGAATCTCAGTCAGGCGAGTCGCATTATACTGTTCATCAATGTACGCGATATAACTGTCGCGATCGGCATTTGTTTTTGCATAACAGATGTCATAAATACAAAAACTTAAGCTTTTTGTGAGATTGTTAAAGCCGTGCAATTTCAGTTTGCGCAATTTAATTCACCTCCCGGCTAATGGGGGATTATTGGTTTCCAGACAGTGCATTCAGTAAGTATTGTGGTAATGCAAAACTTCCTGCATGTATGGCAGGTGTATAGTAACGGCAGGCTATGGCCGCACCTTCAAAACGTTGTTGCAGTGTTATCAAAGGCGCCTGACGCAAGGCAGAGTTTTGGGTTGCCCATGCAAACGTCATAATCCCACCATAATAGGTCGGAACGGCAGCCTGATAGAAACTGCTATCAGCAAAATAACGACTCAATTTTTTATGGCTATTGACGGCTTCATCCTGTTGCAGGAAACAGACGCCATTTTGGGCTACAAAAATACCGCTTTCATTTAAGCAGCGGGCACAGCCTTCATAGAACTCAGAGGTAAATAGGCTTTCACCCGGCCCGGTGGGATCGGTGCAGTCAGAAATAATGACATCAAATGTTTCAGATGTGGTTTTGACAAAACTAACACCGTCATCAATCACCAGTTTGAAACGAGGGTCGTCATAAGCCCCTGCGTTATGGTTTGGTAAGTATTGGCGGCAGAATTCAACCACACCAGCATCAATCTCTACCATTGTAATATTGTCGAGATAGTGATGACGACAGACTTCACGTAGCATTCCACCATCACCACCGCCAATGATTAAAACCTTTTTAGCTTGGCCGTGGGCAAATAATGGCACATGAGCCATCATTTCATGATAGATAAATTCATCGCGCTCTGTGGTTTGAACCACACCATCAAGCGCCATAATGCGACCTAACTCTGTATTTTCGAAAATGATTAAGTCTTGGTGCTCTGTTTTGTCATGATAAAGCACCTTTTCAACTGCAAAATATTGACCGAAATTGGAATGCAACGTTTCATACCAAATTTCTTTTTGTGACATGTCTAGGTATTTCTCCATTGTGATGTTCCCAGGAATTGGGCGCACATAATAGCCAACTATTAACCTAGTTGCACCGCGAAATTGACTTATAGAGAGATTTTGTTAGGGAACTATTTTACATAGGCGAGTAGGCTAAGAGAACGTCGAGCAAGAGAACGACATTTAACTTCATGAGGTAAGTTAATTTCCTTTAAGTCGTTATAACCTAATTGATTCAGTTCCTCCATTAACTGACCATCATAGTTACTGAGATCCCAATTCTGGCGTTGGGCAAAATAGATAATTGTGCGCCTGATTTCACGATCTGGGATCTGGCTATAGCCACAGTCATATTTCAGGTAAATATAGACCGCAGTTAAATCAGCAAGATTTTCAGCTTCACTTTCAGACAGGGCTTTTGCGGGTTGCGCAAAACCGAACAGAACCAGAATGTAAGTCAATAAGGTAATTTTTTGCATAATTTCTATTATACTGATTTTCTACCGTTTTACTTAAATTAACATATTAATATCTGTGTTAGCCAAACTTAATTTACTTAATGTTGGGAAAATTGCCATTTTTTCTGCCAATAAAAAAATTTAATTGAGCATTAACGAATAGGGTTTGTTCTGATGGCATAGAGTGTTATTTTATGCGCTTGGTGAACTTATGGTATTGAGCGGTGTATAAATAATCACATTTATCATTGGGTTTGTATTGTGATTATTTAAAATAAAATCAATGGGTTATATTGATGAAGAAACATATTGTAGAAGCAAAAGACATCGTGTTTTTATGCTATTACGCGCTTTCATTATCCTGCCTTTTTATCCTATGATATCAATCAAATAGACTACTTTTGTGTTTGAGTGTTTATGCGTCTTTTTTGACTGTTGCAATGAACGGTGTATCACTCAAAAGTCATGTTTTGAGGTAAGGAAATGGCGGGTACAAACAAGCTAAGTGACAAAAAGCTAAAAGCTCTTTTAGGGGCTGAGAGAAATGCTCCGGCTATGTTTGCAGATGGTGAAGGATTAAGTGTTAAAGCCTCCAAAGGTGGACAACTAAGTTGGGTATTTGCATATCGTCATGGTGGGCGAGGCAGTCGCTTAGAGCGTCTAACTCTGGGGCGTTATCCTGACATTTCCCTAAAAGTGGCAAGGGAAAAACGCGATCAGTGTAGAAGATGGCTGGCGGAAGGTTTCGATCCCCGGACAGAATTCGAATTAGGTAAAGAAGAAACACTAAAGCCTGTAACTATAGAGGACGCATTAGAATATTGGCTGGTGCATAGACTGTTTCGATGAAATAAGTGAAAAACAGCCTATGACCTCTGGGAGAATGTTTCAGATTTCAAAGCAAGCATTAAGGTTTTGCAAAGTCCGACGTTATGCCACAAGTGACGCTTTAGCTATTCTCACCATTCAAGACGTAGGATAACCAGCAGGGCAGCGTGATCGCGTTTTGTCTGATTCTGAGTTAACCGATGTCTGGCGTTGCACATATGGCAATGAGCAGCATCCGTACTATTTGAGGTTATTAAAAATCCTAGTTTTGTTTGGTGCTCGGACGATGGAAGTAAGGCTTTCTCGCTGGCCTGAGTGGGATTTTGAATCATGGATATGGACAGTACCTAAAGAGCATAGCAAAACCCGTGAAAAAATAGTGCGCTCAATTCCTGAGGCGATTAGACCTTGGCTGATGAAGTTAAAAAAAGAAACGGGTAAATCAGGGTTATTATTGGGTGAAGATCGAACTCGTGCATCAGTATCATTAAAAGGACGCAGGCTCTATAAAGATTTCAAACACTCAGAACCGTGGACATTGCACGATTTACGCCGAACATTTTCAACAGGGTTGAATAATATTGGCATATTCGCCAGCGTTTCAAGCGTACAGGGCAGGGAACCCTGCTTTGCCTCAACGCACTGAGCTATTCGGGCGAGCGTCAGGGGCTTTGCGCTGGCCGCTTCGACCGCAGTGGCAATCATTTCAGGCGTCATGGCGAGATACCGGTCTCCGGCATGACCGCCTAATAACCCCGCTATCCCGGAATTGTGCCATGTGTGAACCCAGTTGTAGATAACCCGGAGACTGCATCCTATCTCAGCGGTGATCTGGGACGGCTTGACGCCTCTGGCAAGCATGAGCAAACCCGTTTCTCGCGTACGGACGTCCCGGTGTGGGTGATTCAAGGCCAGTTGTTGCAATGTAACTCGTTCAGACTCAGAAAGTGTTATCTTCGATTTCATAAGAACAGGTGGAAAATCGGGTTATCGATTATAACAGTAATGCAGATAATTTATCTTATTAACTTAATTACCGTAAATCCAGATGTAGCAAGGCTTTCAGAGGATTGCGCACAGGGTGCATAACTGAGAGGATGAAAAAGATTTATAGGGGGCTATCTCTGGTAGGAAGACTAAATTTCCTAATTTTAAGTGATCATTGTTCTTGTTTAAGAGAGTAATTAGCGTATAAAAATATTTTTATGTCTTGATATACATCAACACATAATTAAAATTATCAGTTTAAATATCTCACTAAGAACTATCTTAAAAAATATTATTTCAGATAATAATTATCAAAATCACTCAAAGTAATATATAACTCTTGTTAAGTTATAGTGTTTTTAATTTCTAAGTTATATTTTTTATCATTGTCATTTTGTTTTATAGTAAATTATGAATGCGGCTATTGACAAACAAGAGAATAGTTATATATTTCGGATTGAATAAATAACAAACACAAGGAAAGGAAATGGCTAACATTATTTACATGACCTTAAACGGCAAAAAGCAAGGGTTGATATCAGCAGGTTGTTCAACCTATGATTCAATAGGTAATAAATATCAAGAAGAAAATAAAGATAAAATATTGGTTTACTCTATAGATCACGATATCAGTAGAGAACAGAATGTAAATCACCAACCTATAATAATAACGAAGCCAATAGATAAATCATCGCCATTATTAGGAGTTTCAATATCAAATAATGAGCATTTAGATTGTCTGCTTGATATATATAGGAATAGTTCAGCCGGGGGATTAGAAAAATTTTACTCTATCAAATTAACGAATGCCACTATAAAAAACATCTCCAGCCATTATCCTAATTCACTAAGCCATAATGATATGCAACCATATGAAAGTATAACAATTTCATATGATAGCATAACATGGACACATCACATCGCTGGTACATCAGGCTACAGTATAAGAGAAGAGAATGTATTTTAATTCTTCTCAACTAAAAACAAAATGGTACGGTCAGTATCATTTTGTTTTATCTGTATAAACAAATTCCCTTTACTCCAAGATTCGCTTCCATTTGTATTCCAATATGCGTTTATATCTTTTATATAACCTAATTTTTCAATATAATTTATTAATTCTACTTTACTATTTGGATTTACATTTGAAAATAGAATTGAATTAGCCATTGGTTTTACACCATCTGGTGAGTCATAGGATATAATGTAATCATTTGAAATAATAGGAATGTTTTTAACTTCATCAAAGGTAAATAAATTATACCTAATAAAGTCATTTTTTGTATATGAAAAATGATTATCTACAAATAAAATAGGGATAGTAAAAATCAGCCCTAAAAAAAACAGAGCTATAAATGTAATTTTAGTAATCTTATTCAAGTTCAATCCCCACATCTCTTACTGCATGTATGTTATATCCTGTTCTATCTTCAATATGTATTAGCAAATGACTCCTATCTATATCAGTGATCGGTGATATAGTATTAAGAAATGTAGGCAAGGAAGAATAATATGGTCTAGCATTATTAGGGTATTTTTTGGGATCAGGGAACAATAAAGGCTTAAACATTTTATTTTTATACTTTCCTATAGCGCCATAATAATCCCATCTTTTTAGTGCATCTTCTTTACTTATAGGTTGAAGCTGAGGTAAATAATCAATTCCATTTATAGCCTGATAAAAACCAAGTAGATTTGAAACCAAGTCCTCACCACTGTACCCACTATCTGTATACCAATTAAAGGGAAATGAATCTTGATGCGCTTCAAATAGATGAGTGGTATACATCATAATAGTAAGTGCAACTCTCTTTTTATCATTTAAAGATAATCCTCTTCTAACCCTCCATCTTGTTATTTTAGATGTGCCATATTTTAATCCAAGACCCATGTATTGTGTGTATTTAATGGTAAAGTATGATTCTTTAGTATCATCACCTGAGTTTATAGCAGCCATTAACATTCTGGCATCATTACCTTTTGAATGCCCAGTATCTACCCACCCTAATTTTTCAGTATAAACTAACCGTCCTTCTATTACATCACTTCTACTACTCATGAAAACTCCTGTAATTTAGTTAAGTACACCATAAAATTTTAGGTATATGATAATACGCAAAATTATTAAGTTACTGCCTATAGAAACGTTTTAACAAGAAGTTACTGTTTTATTACCTGACACCAAACAATAAGTTTCTATAGAGTATAGATAATATAATTACATAGTAGATTAGTAAATCCCAATCTCACTTTTTAGTAAGTGACGTATTTTAAATATAAATTCACTCTAAGCATCAGTCTGTATCAAAAATATTAAATGAGACTAGTTTTAAATGGTGATTGTAATTTTCAAAAACTACTAGCTTTGCATTATTACCTAATATTTACTTTCCAGTAATAAGACATTCATTAATATTGGTAAAATTTAATTACATTATTACTGCCTAAGTAAAAATATCTTACACAAAATTACTTTCTAAATTAGGTGTGAAATGATAGTTGTGTGCTTACTCAACAGAGTCAGAGTCCTTTCATTACTTTTCATAGCGTTAAAAAATTATTTATTGGAAAAATAAATAAACCAAAAGCACATGAAAAAATTACTCGAACTACGCCAACAAAAAGCCGATTTAACCCAACAAATGTGTTCGCTGCTTCTCACTAGTAGGGATACCAATTAACAGCCATTTCAATAACTCCCGACGAAATACACCGCAATCTCTCCATAAGATCGAAACGTTCAGCGTACCAACCTACTCACTGACGACGATTTTTGTCGATAGACGTTCATCTAAGCTCGGCTTCCTCTTTTACCGCAATCGATACCTTCTGGTATACTCCGCAAATATTTTGTTCTCATGTTTTCTTATGTGTCCGTTTTTGTGCGATTAACTGTATATCACTCGGTGTATCAATATTGGTGATTTATTACATAATTAAAGATGAGTTTATTGTTTTAAAACAAATAGGTATGTGAAAATTGAAACATATTGTAGAAGTGATGATCTCCGAACAGGAGGTTAAGCAACGTATTGCTGAGCTGGGGCAACAGATTACCGAACATTATCGTAAGAGCGATCGTGAACTCGTGTTGGTCGGCTTGCTGAAAGGGTCATTTATCTTTATGGCGGATTTATGCCGTGAAGTACAGGTTCCTCACGAAGTGGACTTCATGACCGCATCCAGCTATGGCAATGAGATGAGTTCTACCCGCGATGTGAAAATCCTCAAAGATCTGGATGAAGACATTCGTGGCAAAGATGTGTTGATCGTTGAAGATATTATCGATTCAGGCAATACACTGAACAAAATCCGTGAGATTCTGGGGCTGCGTGAACCAAATTCACTGGCGATTTGTACTTTGCTGAACAAACCATCCCGTCGTGAGGTTGATGTCCCCGTTGAGTGGATTGGTTATTCGATTGAAGATAAGTTTGTCGTTGGTTATGGCATTGATTATGCCCAGCGTTATCGTCACCTGCCTTATATCGGGCACGTTACCTTATTGGAAGATTGATTTTTGCGGTAATTTTAAGTAATCAGTCGAGTTATTAGCAAGTGGCAGCAAAAGGCTGCCATTTGTTTTTTAGATTAGCCTGTTATTTGGCTTGAGACAATTTGGAGATAGCCTGGCGATAATTAAGTTCGAGTTTCTCGCGGCTATCCGCCGTAATATCCAGATCGTGTAATTCACCGTCTTTTAAACCATATACCCAACCGTGGATCATCACCTTCTGACCACGTTTCCACGCAGATTGCATAATGGTAGAGTGGCCGAGGTTGTAAACCTGTTCAATGACATTCAATTCACACAGGCGGTTCAGTCGATCATTAGGCGGCAATTCGCCAAGCATCGAACTGTGCTTGTACCACAAATCCCGGATGTGGAGCAGCCAGTTATTGATTAAGCCCAGTTCAGTGCCATCCACAGCAGCTTCGATACCACCACAGCCGTAGTGACCGCAGATAATGATGTGCTCAACCTGTAGGACATCAACAGCATATTGTACAACGGATAAACAGTTTAGATCGGTATGAATAACAAGGTTTGCAACGTTTCGGTGAACAAAAAGATCGCCTGGTGCAGCATCAATCAGTTTTTCAGCAGGTACTCGGCTATCAGAACAGCCTATCCACAGGAAATGGGGTTTTTGTGCCTTTGATAATTCGTTGAAAAAAAGTGGATTTTCTTCATTTACGGACTTTGACCACTGTTTGTTCCTGGCAAACAGCTCTTCAATTTTTCTCATCATAACTAATAGCCTGACAACGTTTTTGAGATAGAATCATATACAACATTAATTGAGAATTTAATATTTAATTGAAGAATGTTTTTTATTTGATCCCTGTCATTGCTAAGAAAGGCGGGAAGAATCATGGCAAGATTTTCATCTTGCACTCAAAGATAGCAAAGAATAAAGGTATTTTTTACTTATGGCTTACGCATTAGAGTTAACGCAGCTCACTAAAACTTATGAAAGTGGGGTGAAAGCGCTGCGGGGGATTGATTTGCATGTAGAAGCTGGCGATTTCTACGCGCTTTTGGGGCCAAATGGTGCAGGGAAATCCACTACGATTGGTATTATTAGTTCTTTGGTCAATAAAAGTAGCGGTAAGGTTAAGGTATTTGACTACGATATTGATACAGATATCGTGAATGCCAAACGTCAGCTTGGTCTTGTTCCTCAGGAATTTAATTTTAATCAATTTGAAACGGTGATTCAGATAGTACTGAATCAGGCGGGATATTATGGCGTTCCGCGCGATGTTGCACAGGACAGGGCTAAAATCTACCTTACTCAATTGGATCTGTGGGAAAAGCGCAACGAACGGGCTATTCGTTTGTCCGGCGGCATGAAACGTCGTTTGATGATTGCCCGTGCTTTGATGCATCAGCCAAAATTGCTGATCCTTGATGAACCTACAGCGGGAGTGGATATTGAACTGCGCCGATCCATGTGGGAGTTTTTGAGAGAATTGAATGCGCAGGGAACCACGATCATTCTGACGACGCATTATCTGGAAGAAGCTGAAATGCTGTGTCGCAATATTGGTATCATCCAGCATGGTGAACTGGTAGAAAATACCAGTATGAAAAGCCTGCTCAGTCAGCTTGAACGTGAAACTTTCTTGCTTGATTTAGAGCTTAAAGGAACAGTACCTATCGTTGATGGTTATGATTATCGTCTGGTTGATGCTGCCACGTTGGAAGTTGATGTAAAACGTGGACAGGGGCTGAATGATATTTTTTCCCAGCTAAGTACGCAGGGCATTCAAATTAGCAGTATGCGCAATAAAGCGAATCGCTTGGAAGAGTTGTTTGTTGGGTTGACCAATAATAATCAAGGAGATAGATAATGATCCAGTTGTACTGGGTGGCTCTGAAAACCATTTGGCTTAAGGAAATCACTCGTTTTGGTCGTATTTGGGTGCAGACATTATTACCGCCTATAATCACCATGTCTCTGTATTTCGTTATATTCGGCAATCTGGTGGGTTCTCGTATTGGTGAAATGGGCGGGGTGGGTTACATGCAGTTTATTGTGCCCGGGCTGATAATGATGTCAGTGATCACCAACTCTTACGCGAATGTCTCTTCGTCTTTCTTTGGCGCCAAATTTCAGCGCAGTATCGAAGAAGTACTGGTTGCTCCGGTTCCAACCCATGTCATCATTGCTGGATTCGTTGGCGGTGGGGTAGCCCGTGGTGTATGTGTTGGCATTCTGGTGACATTGGTTTCCTTATTGTTTGTACCGTTACAGATACATTCATGGGGCATGGTAGTGATTACTTTGCTGGCGACGTCTATTTTGTTTTCTCTGGCAGGGCTGTTGAATGCTATTTTTGCGAAAACGTTTGATGATATCAGCATCATACCAACCTTTGTCTTGACACCACTGACTTATCTGGGAGGCGTATTTTATTCCCTTACCCTGTTACCAACCTTCTGGCAAATCGTGTCAAAACTTAACCCGATTGTCTATATGGTTAGTGGTTTCCGTTATGGTTTTTTGGGTATTGCGGATGTCTCTCTGACGATGACATTAGGTATGTTGAGTATCTTTATTATTGTATTTTATTTTCTGGCTTGGTATTTAATTGAATCTGGCCGGGGGTTAAGAACATAACAACCGAAATTAACCACTCCGCCGTTGATGATGGTGGAGTGGGGTGATAATAATAGCGAGTGGCGGATTCACATAATAAGCTAATCACCATAATTACTATGATACAAGTGCAACACCGTTACTCTGGAAGTAAACATATCCGTATTCCTTTAAATAATTCATTCAGTGTCTTACTATCTCGTGTTTTTTGGTGATGATTATTTGATCGGTTTACAACTAAAGCCCCGCCCGCGATACACCTGCAAGGGCAATGGCTTAAACAGGCCGGGTTTGATATTGGCGGCACACTGACTGTCAAGATTATGGGCGGTTGTTTGGTGCTGCTCTCCGGCAGTGACGACACCAAAATCTATTAAGCTACAGTACCAGCGCCAGCAAGACCAGCTCAGTGAGATTAAGCTGAAAATGCGGGAACTGCTTGGCGATTACAAAAGCCGCTAAGGGCAGGGAGTGAGCAGCGCTTAAAAAGAACAAGGCCGGAAGATAACTGAGGTCATTCCGGCTTAAATTCTAGTTTAGCAGGCTATGGAATTCTTTGAATGCTTCAATTACTTCCTCATCAGAGGATAATTCTCTCCTTTCATTGAGAATATATTTTTCAGTATCTATATCCATAATTTCTAGCATACAAGATAAATCATCCCATACTGTAAACCGGGCAATACTTTTATCAGTATCAATATCAACGACTAAACTTTCTGCATTTACAATTACAGGGTAGTCATAATTAGATATAATCCATAAATTTATTTTTTGCATGTTACTATTTTCCCGTCAGTCGTTTTATGTGCCTTAACCTCTATGTTGGTTACTTCAGGCATTTCTGGTACAGGTAAACCTTTACGTTTTGCTAAACGCCCTTCTAAAGAATCTGGGCCTACTATTTTTGCCCATTCATCATTTGTCTTTATCAACGATCCTTCAGGAACACCAAATTCAACATACACTGCTCCCGGCTTAGCTTGTTTACCAAAAGCATCAATATTAGCAGGATAACCGACATGTGTTGTTCCCGTATTACTTTGAATTACTTTGCCAGTAGCCCGCATTTTTTGGAGTTCATCTGGACTCATCCAACGACCAACAGTAACAGTTGATAACCCAAAAGGGTCAATAAAATTGACCGGATTATGCACATACGAATACGGATTAAACCCGCCCAATAATCCCAACGGGTCGGGCGAGATGTACTGCCCGGTCTCCGGCGAATAATACCGAAAGCGATTATAGAATAATCCTGATTCTTCGTCCTCAAATTGACCTAGGAACCGCAGGTTACAGTTTACATGATAATCCGGGTTATTGGAGGCGATGACCTGAAAACGTTCCGCTTTGCCCCAGGTCGTCAGCCGCTGCGCCCAGACCAGTACCCCCTCCTCGGACAACATTTCGCGCGGCGTACCCTGATGGTCGCTCACGATATAGTGCAGCTTGCCTTTCTCAAAACGGGCTGACGGCGTTAATGATCCGGGTTCATATAACCAGCGGATGCGCTGATCTTCTGCCGGTGTACCATCGGCGTAAACCGGCGTTTCTTCGATAAGCTGGTCGCCGCTCCACAGGTAATCCTGCCCCATGATGGCATCCGCTCTCGGCACTAAATCCGGTTTGCCTGCCAGCCACAACTGTAAATTAGTCTTTGCCAGTTTACCATCGTGCACTTTCAGTTTACGAATTCGCCGCCCAAACGCATCGTAGCGATAATGCCAGCGCGAGCCATCCGGGGTTTCGCAGTGGGTGAGCTGGTTTTGGGTGTCCCAGCGGTAGCGCCAGATTTGCGGACGGAAGCCATCACGTTGTTCGGTTTTTTCTACCAGACGGCCATTGTTATCATAGCGATAACGGCTGTCCCCTTGTTGCACGACGCGCCCGGCTTGCTGGCGTTGATTAATTTGTGCTGCCGCCCCCCGCGCATCGGCCGGCAGATGCTGGCTCAGGTTGCCATTCGCATCATAACTGAATTGCTCTTCATGCGGGCGCGCACCCTCGAACAGGGTATGCAGTATTTGGCCGTTAGTATTGTAACGGTAGCGGGTCTGCCCCCAGCGGCTGTCATCAATCACCCGCACATTATGCGCACGGTCATATTGCCAGCTCCGGTTGACGGCAGTGGCTTGCGGCGGGAAGTGCGGGTCATTTTGTGCCAGTGTTTCCCGGAACAGGTGGGTGGCCTGCCCGGCCGACTGATGTGCCAGCAAACCGGTTGCAGTGTAGCGGCTGGCAAGGATAAACCCGTTGGCACTTTCCCGCACCGTTTCCTGCCCCAGCGCATTATGCTGGAATGTCAGCGGCGTATGCTGATTGAGCTGAAAGTGGTTCAAGACACCCGACAGGTTATAGCCGAAGTGCAGAGTATGACCATCAAGGCTTTCACTGACCGGACGCCCGGTCAGGCTGTCCCATTCACGGGTAATTTCCCGCCCGTTGATACGTTCGCAGATAGGCAGGCCAGTGGTTTTGTCGTATTCGTATTCCACGACCGCATCATCATTGGCCGCTTTCACCAACTGGTGACGGGCGTTATATTCGTAAGTCGTGGTAGCCTTAAGCACCCATTGGTTCTCTTCCGGCTGCCAGCTTTCCTGTTTGACCAATAAGCCAGCAGCGGAGTAGTGCCAGCGAAGCTGCTGCCCATCGGGATACTGCACCTGTGTGCGTCGTCCTAATTTATCGTACTGATAGTCGAGGGTACGTCCGGTAAAATCGGTTTCCCGGATAATCTGACCGGCGGCATCCCGTTCATAGCGATAAGTTTCACCGGTGAAGGCGGTCACTGAGTTCAACCGGGTCAGGCGGTCATAGCCAAAACGTAATACAGTGCCGTCGGGCCGGGTCACCTGATTGAGCAGGTCAAACGCACCGTAAGTGTAGCGGGTGGTGCGGCCTTCGCCATCAGTCACCGCCACCACACGCCGTTCACTGTCATAGGCCAGTTGCTGCGTGGTACCATCCGGCAGTTCAACATCGGTCAGGCTACCATTAAAGCTGGCATGATCGTTGCTGTAACGATAGTGAGTCTGCTGTTTGAGAGCATCGGTGAGTTGACGCAGGCGCCCCAGTTCATCCAGTTGCAGGCCGGTGGTATGACCGTCCGGCGTCATCACCGCCGCCAGCCGTTGTTGCTCATCATAGGCGTAGTGCCATTGGCGTCCATCTGGTAGCAGGCGCTGGCGCAATTCGCCGTGTGTGCCGTACTGATACTCTTCTTTGTGCCCTAGCGGATTAGTCAGTGCCGTCAGGTTGCCCAGCTCATCATAGTGAAATTTCCAGCGATCGCCCGTTGGTAGGACACTTTCAATCAGCTGCCCGTGTTCGTCATAACCATAATAAAAAGTATCACCGGTCGGCAGCTTCACTTCGGTCAGTGCACCGTCAGGGTTGTAACAAAATGTGGTGATAGCACCTGATGGGTCAGCCTCCCAGATGATTTGGCTATGGCGCCACTGGCGGCGGGTAATGCGCCCCAGCGGATCGACTTCGCGGATCACCAACCCGTTGTGATCGTAGTGGTATTGGGTTACACCGCCTTCGCCGTCTTGATAGATGGTGATACGAGCTTGATCATCATAGTGGAAATAATCACACCAGTAACCGCTGGCAGAAGTGGTGCTGAGTACTCGCCCTTGTTCATCATAAGTAAGACTCAGATCGGTCTGGTCAGTATCGTGCCAGCGTATCATCCGCCCCTGCGAGTCATATTCATGCCACAGGTGGTTATGCTGGAATGCTTCACATTCATTTAGATAATCTTGTGGATCATAGTGGCAGGTCACCAGCCGTTGTTGCTTTTGCTGGTCAAGATAATCTACGGTTTGGAGGTATTGATTCTGATAACCTAGAATCAGCCGGAAGCCATCTGTGCGCGTGACTTCGATCAGTTGCGATTGTTTATCGTAGATAAACTGGATCGCGTTCTGGCGGCGATCACTGATCGTGGACAGTTTGCGAATATTTCCAACGGAGAGGTTAAAATGGTAGATGAGCTGGGACTGGCGATCTGTTAGTTTCAATTCACCATTCAACTCGCCCACCAGCACGAAATGGGGAATATGCTGGTTACGGGCAAGCACCGAGTTATCCGGTGTGCTGAAATCGTAGATCACCCCATCGGCATCGGTGAAATATACCTTACCATCGGCCAATTCTAACTGACGTGACCAGTCATCCGCCCATTTCGGCCCAAACAGGCCGTTATACTTGGCAGTGGAGCGATAGGTGCGGGTCAGGGTGATGGGCAACAGCCCGGGAATGGCGATAACCGGCCAGACTTGCAGGAAGTCGCCGGTGGCTACATCAACAGGCTCACCTTCTTTTGTACAAGTCCCGTTACAGCTACCGTCTTTGTCGGTAGACTTGTTATCAACGTGGTCTTCTTTAGCGTTTTGGGGTTTTTCAGTGCTAGTCTCATCGGTTTCTTTGGGTTTGTGTTCAACTTTGCCTCCTGCTGTGGCTTTGGTTACCTTAGCTTCCTCAGTGAACACTTTGCTTTCGGCTTTGGTCACCGCAGTACTGGCTTTGTTTGCGGTAGAAGTTAATTCAGTCGCGCCCTTTTTGATAACACTGGTTTTCCCGGTAGGCAAACCAATCGCCTCGAGAACTTCAACTTCAAATATCCCCGCTTCTTGTGCTCGGTTGCTGGACGTTGCTTTCCAGTCATTCAGATTAAATTCCCCACTTTGCTTTTTCTGAATTTTTGCGACTTCACGTACCGTCTTCGCTTTTTCGGTTTCACCATATATTTCAAGCCACCGGGCTGCATCTTCTGAGTCTTTGGCGCTTTCAAAATAAGCCCCTTGAATATAGGATTCTACCGTGCCAACCACGATGTTATAGGTACCTTTTACATGTCCTTTAGCCCGCTCAACCGGATTTTTTATCCCTTCAGCATGATTAATAGCCTTCTCATGCGCCCAATCAACGACGCCGTCTTTGGCTTCCACCATTGCCTGCCACGCTTTTATCCGCCAACTTTTTTCTTCCGGTGTTTCTGCTGTAGGAAGGGTATTGGCTTCTGCCGCTGGCACTTGAGCCGGGGCTGCTTGCGCGGTGATTTTTCCAAATGTATTTCCCGTCCCGGTCGGACTGTCATCCCGAACCTTTTGTGGTAACGGGGAATTCGGTTTGGGGGGAGTAATATTGGTATCGTGGTCTTTCGGACTAGCCGATTCTTCTGCTTTGGCTGCCGTTTTGCTACCTGTTCTGGCTCCGTTGTTTTCTTCCATAGTTTCCTTCCTTATGCTCCGTTCATCCAAAATTTATCCCCGTGGCGCAGCACCAGCTTGTTACCCGCGCGTACTGTGTGGGTGTCTCCTGCGGATGGCATTTTCCGCCCACAGTGCCACTTTTGACGCCATTTGCCACTCCAGGCTGGTCACCGAGTGTGGTGGGGACAAAACTGCGGGCAAACACCACCACCGGCTGGCTGTTGACGCGCACGGGCCATCAGTACAGCAAAGCTCTCATTCAGCCGTTCGATATCCGGGTTATGGTCGCTGAGGCTATCCGCAAGATGGTTTTTGTCTTCGGCAGTGAGTTGTTCGAATTGATGCAGGTAATGGCGCTCCTGCTGGAAATAAGATTTAAATAAATCCAAAACTGCCTCTCGCAAATTCAGTATTTAATGGAAGATATTCTTTGTGTTTTTTAACTATCATTCCAAAAAATAGTTACATCGGGAATAAATAGTATGATAGAGGCAGTCAAGACTTTGCCGCTGAAAGAAAAAATTCAGTTCATCTATTAATAAAAAATGGTGGTAAATATTAAATGATATTCAAGTAAGAGAAAAATAAAACCAGACACAATAAAGATAACCAGCCAACAACGATAGAATTAAAAGTTAAAATCGTTGCCGTTTGAGTGTTAAATCCTGTTATTTTCCTAATTAATGGATTTTAAATCTAGATGTGCTTAGGGTTGTTTTTGTTTATCGATTTGATTTGTAAGTGAAATATTACATTTAATTTTTGGAAAAAGCATGATCATTTTTGATATGTGAAGTTCGTCACATATTAATCATTAGTAAAACGATGTTTGTGCGTAATCACTAGCTAAAATAATCTTTTCATTATTGACATGATTATCAAATATCTTCTTCTGTAAATATGAATTAATTATTCATTCTCTAAAAGAGATAACTGAACTAATGAAGGGATTATTATAAATACTGAGGAAATATAACTTAGGGATATGCGCATCACTTATATTATTCTGCCAACACACATATCCCACCATTAATATCAGTCAGCCAAATCAACCTGCTGATTGTCAATCAGTCTTGTTTGGCCTAACCATGCCGCCATAAGGATCACGGCTTTTTTGCTTTGCGCTGTCAATGGAGCCAGATTTTCTGCATCGCGGATAAATAATTCATCAGGCACAAAGCCCTCTTCCCGTAAATGCGCAGAGGTTAATTCAATCAGCCGCTCTGTATCCCGCTCTCCGTTCC
Organism: Xenorhabdus sp. PB62.4; assembly: GCF_014467285.1. NCBI lineage: Bacteria > Pseudomonadati > Pseudomonadota > Gammaproteobacteria > Enterobacterales > Morganellaceae > Xenorhabdus > Xenorhabdus sp. PB62.4. The sequence goes on from NZ_NKHR01000006.1 coordinate 70,874, forward strand.
TTACACGTTCCGCTATACACTGCATGGCCTTATTCAGCAACGGTGCAATTTTTTTCTCTTCAGCAGACAAGAGGTTATTACGTGAACTCAGAGCTAATCCATTTTTATCACGGATAATAGGCACGGATACCAATGTAATGTCGTAAGCCATATCTGCAATCATTTTGCGGATAATCTGCAATTGCTGAAAATCTTTTTCACCAAAATAAACCAGATCGGGTTGGATTAAATTAAACAATTTGCTGACAACCGTTGTAACGCCACGAAAATGCCCCGGACGGCTGGCACCTTCAAGCATATGAGATAGCTCTGGCACTTCGACAAACGTTTGATTGCTGTTTAATCCGTTCGGGTACATTTCGCCAACACTGGGGGCGAAGACTAATTCAACATTGTGACGGCTTAGTTTCTCGCAATCTTCTTGCAAGGTTCGGGGATAATTGACCAGATCATCTTCCCGGTCAAATTGCATTGGATTGACGAAAATACTGACAATAACAACATCAGCCTGCGCTTTGGCGGTCTCAACCAATGCCATATGGCCATCGTGCAGATTTCCCATCGTAGGGACAAAAGCAATACGCTTGCCAGCTTGACGCCAACGGCGGATCTCACGGCGTAAAATTGGGATTGTTTCTATAATCAGCATTGCTGTACTCCTTTAATTAGCAGGCATGCTGGAGAGAATCACTTGAATGAATGTGCTTGGTCGGGATAGGCTCCGCTTTCTACCTGTTCTTTATACAGGCGGATAGCATCCCTGACATTGCCAGTTTCTTTGAGAAAGTCTTTGGCAAATTTAGGTGGTCTTGCGGTAATGCCCAAGGCATCGTGCATAACCAGAATTTGAGCATCTGTACCATTACCGGCACCGATTCCAATCACGGGGATTGTGGTGAGCTGGTCGGTAATTTGACGTGCAAGTTCGGCAGGAACGCATTCTAACAACAGTAGTTGCATGCCAGAATCTTTTAGGGCGATGGCATCGGCCATTAATTGATTTGCGGATGATTCATCACGACCCTGAACTTTATACCCGCCAAGGATATTAACGGATTGCGGCATTAAGCCTAAATGGATACAGACAGGAACAGAACGCTCAGTCAGCATTCTCACAGTATCACAGAGCCAACTTCCACCTTCAATTTTGACCATGTTGGCACCGGCACGCATGAGCTTGGCTGCATTCTCACAAGCTTGCTCTGGTGTGGCGTAACTCATGAATGGCATATCTGTAATTAAGAAAGAATCCGGTGCTCCAGTGCGAACGCAACGAGTATGGTAAATGGCATCTTCCATTGTGACGGGTAAGGTAGAATCGAACCCTTGTATAGTCATACCCAGTGAATCGCCAATCAGCATGACATTGATGCCTTGTTCGGCGAAAAGGCGGGCGAAACTGGCATCGTAAGCTGTGATAGTTGCGAACTTACGTTTTTCTTTTTTTAACTGACGTAGGTCAGCCAGGGTGGTTGGTTTCATTATTATCTCCTGAATAGTTATACCCACTATCTTTCACGTTGTGATCGTAGTTGCAACCTGAAATTCATTAGGTATAGGGCCTATCCCATTGGCTTGTTCAAAAAGCACCCAATAGGATAGGCCCTGATTATCCAGAAATCGGCCACGGCTGTATGAGATGTTGAATGACAAAATATGCGAGCTATAACCAAAGCATCAGGCCATTTTCTGGGACTTTTTGTAATCGTTCTGCCAGTGTTTCTCCATCGGGGAACACAAGATCCGGTGCAATTTCTGCAAGCGGGTAAAGCATAAATTCGCGCTGTTTTAGACCATAGTGGGGAACAGTCAGGCGTTCAGTATTAATTATATGATCACCAAACAGCATGATATCCAGATCGAGTGTTCTTGGCCCCCAGCGTTCATCTTTGCGAACACGGCCCTGCGCCAGTTCGATTGCCTGAGTGTGATCAAGCAAAGTCTCTGGTGGCAATTGAGTTTCCAATGCGACAGCAAGGTTGAGATAATCAGGCTGATCCTGTGGCCCCATTGGTTTAGTCCGATAAGAAGATGATCGAACAACAAAAGTGGTATCAGGGATATTTTTCAAAGCAGCAAGGGCATTATCAACTTGCTGCAAAGGATCGGCCAAATTACTGCCAATGGCAATATAAACCCGAGTCATATTAACCGTTGTTCCTGTTTTGACGAGCGTATCCACTGTGTCCACCTCGGCGGGGACGTGTCCGACGACGAATGGGTTCACTACCCAGTTCTGATATCATTCCACGCTGCTGTGAAGGTGTTGACTGTTGGAATTCAGTCCACCACTGTACCAGCTCTTTCAGTTCATGACGTGGCTCAATACTGGCACGTAACTCCAGTAAATCATATGCAGCACGGAATTTAGGATGCTCCATCAGCTTATTCGCGCGCTTTCCTTGACGACGCGGCAAACGAAGCTGAAGTAACCAGATATCCCGCATGGTTGTGGTATGTCGCTTCGGAATGGCAATCGAGCGGCACTGTTCATCAAGAATGTCATTCATTGCCAGTGCGAAAGCATCGTAATACTGTAATCCGCCTTCCTGTGACAGTTTTTCCGCATGTTCGAGCAATGGATACCAAAGCATGGCAGCGAATAAGAAAGCCGGGTTAACTCGCCTGTCATTCTGTAAGCGGTAATCGGTATTTTTCAGTACCTGTGCCAACAGTTTTTCCATCGGAGAATCAGCGCATTGGGTGAAACAGCGTTGAATCATGGGGAATAATGGCTGGAACAGATGATATTCACGCAGCAATTTATAGGTGTTGTAACCTTGCCCCGACTGTAACAGTTTCAGTGATTCTTCAAACAGGCGTGCTGACGGAATATCCTGCAACAGAAACGCAAGGCGTGGGATCGGCTCGGCGGTGGCTGGCTCAATGGTCATGTTCAGTTTGCTGGCAAAACGAACGGCCCGCAGCATACGTACAGGATCTTCCCGATAGCGTGTTTCTGGATCACCAATCAGGCGGATAATGCCAGCGTTGAGATCTGCCATGCCGCCGACATAATCCCGCAGCGCAAAATCATCAATGCCATAATAGAGACTATTGATCGTGAAATCGCGACGGGCTGCGTCTTCTTCAACCGAACCAAAGATATTATCACGCAGTAACATGCCGCTCTGGGCTTTATGTGACTGGTTCCGGTCATTGCTTTCAACTTGCTCATGTGGCCCGCGGAAGGTAGCAACTTCAATGACATCCGGCCCAAACATAATATGGGCCAGGCGAAAGCGGCGGCCAACAAGACGGCAATTGCGGAATAATTTACGCACCTGCTCTGGTGTGGCGTTGGTGGCTATATCGAAATCTTTGGGCTGCTTGTGCAGCAATAGATCACGAACGCCACCGCCGACCAAATAGGCTTCAAAACCTGACTTATTCAGGCGATACAGAACCTTCAGGGCATTATCACTAATGTCTTTACGTGAAATCGGATGTTGTTCCCGGGGGATCACAGTGATCGGGGAGTCCGAAAGTTTTTCCTTTGCGGATTTTTTCCTCATTTTGTCGTTGTCGGCATGTGATAAAGATGAATGATTTCCTCTGCGACGTTTACGCAGAGAACTGCTCTCTGTTTGAGCAGAATGGTCAGATACGGTGGCTGGCCTTTCACTGACTGCCTGTGTGTCGCGCTTTACCCTGTTATCGCGGATCAGCAAATTACGGCAGAAAGTTGCTACTCGGTTAAAAATGGGACACCTCGATAGTGACTAATCAATTAAAACAAAAAACAGCCGCCAATCATAACTTACTGGACATTTTTTGAGAATGCTTACAGCGCTAATAGCAACACTTTATTTAAATTGGCAATAGGTTATGTTTTTTGGCGAAATCGCGTTTATATTCCAACTGTCGATAGCCTGCTGTAGCAGTTGTTCGGTAGAGAGGTCCTGCCAGCCTACGATAATTGGTTGATTCAAAAATGATAACGCATCAATAAGCAATGGCCTTGGATCACTCAGAGGGATCGGTTGGGCATGATTTTGCTTAGAAAGCTTATTTCCTTCTCTATTTAACACGAGAGGTAAATGTACATAATCCGGCGTATTAAAATTCAAGTGCTGATACAGAGATAGCTGGCGAACCGTTGGTTCAATTAAATCTGCCCCTCTGACAATTTCAGTGACGCCCTGATAATTATCATCAATAACAACGACAAGATTATAGGCGAATAACCCATCTTTGCGATGAATAATGAAATCTTCTTCCGCCATTGCCGTAGACACGGTAATGTGCCCTTGCAATTTATCGCAAAAACCATGAACCGGATGGTGTTGTTTCAGGCGAATTGCCGCGTTATGACTCGGTAAGCGCGAATGACGACAGTGTTTATCATAAAAACCGCCCAGTTGTTGAATGCGCTGGCGGGTGCAGGTACAGCAATAACTATTTCCCTGCTGTTTTAACTGATCGAGGATGGCACGATAGGCTTCATGGCGTTGGGATTGATAAAGAACGTTGTCATCCCAGTAAAGGCCATAATGCTCAAGGGCTTTCAATATCCGATTGGCGGCTCCGGGGACTTCCCGTGGGGGATCTATGTCGTCAATACGCATCAGCCATTTCCCATGACAGGCACGTGCTTGCAGATAACTGCCCAGTGCAGTCACCAGGGAACCGAAATGGAGATCGCCGGAAGGTGACGGAGCGAAGCGCCCAATATATAACGAGGGATGTTCAGATTGAATCATATCAGGATCAATGTAGGGGAATACGGCGCTGTTCAGCGCCGTACTTAACCCTATTTTGTTAGCCAGCCATTTGCTTTTCGCGAATTTCAGCCAACGTTTTACAGTCAATACATAAATCGGCTGTTGGGCGAGCTTCTAAACGGCGGATGCCGATTTCAACCCCACAGGATTCACAATAGCCGAAGTCGTCCTCTTCGACTTTTTTCAGCGTTTTCTCGATCTTTTTGATCAACTTACGCTCACGATCCCGATTACGTAATTCAAGACTGAACTCTTCTTCTTGCGCCGCACGGTCAACTGGATCAGGGAAGTTTGCTGCCTCATCTTGCATATGAGATACAGTACGGTCTACTTCATCCCTGAGTTGATTGCGCCATGCTTCCAGAATCAGCTTGAAATGCTCTAACTGGGCATCGTTCATGTATTCTTCGCCTGGCTTTTCCTGGTAAGGTCCTACCCCAGCGATGGCGAGAATGCTCAAGGACGAGGTTTTACGTTTTTGCCCTTCTTGCATAATGCTTCTCCTTACACACGCACTATCAAACGGCCCCCCAACAGCAGGGGGGAAAAAATAGGCCGCTATAAATAGCAGATGACTGCGAGGTTGGCAATTGTTCCTGCCATTAGTTTTGCAATGCTGTGAAGGCAGACATGTTTACTGCTTAAATATATCGCAAAACTAACCTCGTCAGCATGATCTGTTTACAAATTATCCTATTGATAAAAAAGGCAATTTGTCACTTAGTATCATCCTGTCTTCTGTCATGTTGGCCTTGTAACAAATTACTTCGACCCCTGAATTACATGCTTGTTCCAAAAGAAAAGCATAATCATGGTCAATATGTTTTGCTGCCGCAACCTGACTGATCCCAGAATGTAAAACAGCAAATAACAGGACAGCACGCTGGCCTTGTTGTGCTATCAATGATAGCTCACGTAAATGTTTTTGCCCGCGAATTGTTACCGCATCGGGAAAATAACCATAATTTTCCTGTAACAACGTTACTGACTTGACTTCAATATAACAATTAACTCGTTGTTTTGATTGTAACAATAAATCTATACGGCTTTTCTCTTTTCCATAACTCACCTCACGACTAATTTGCTCATAACCAGATAATTCCGAAATTACCTTTTTTTCAATGGCTTGATAGACCAAATCATTGGCTCTGAGGGTATTGACACAAATCCAGTGCCCATTTTGAGTCTGCGTCAGTTCCCAGCTATTCGGGTATTTGCGTTTGGGATTGTCGGATGTGGAATACCAGACAGTATCTCCCGGTGTAGCACAACCTGTCATTGCACCCGTATTGGCACAGTGTATGGTAAGTGTTTCTCCTTCTGGTGTAAGGACATCTGCCAGAAAGCGTTTATAACGGCGGATTAAAGTGGCAGGCTTTAGGGGCGGCGAAAATTCCATAAACTTTTCCTTCATAACCCGTGATCGACAATCTCAGTAACCTGAAATTCGATGAAATGAAATCAAAGATGCTAATGCTACAATGGCATCTGTTGAAAGTTAATCCATTATGGTGATCCTTTGTTATTACCCATTTATGACGTCGTAGAATCCGTTATTGCTAAATTACAAACGTCGAAACAGGTGCTGCTACATGCCCCTACAGGGGCAGGAAAATCGACCGGATTACCATTGGCGATTTTGCATCAAGTACCATCGGCAGGCCGCATTATTATGCTGGAACCTCGGCGTATCGCCGCGCGGAGTGTGGCTGAACGTCTTGCTGAGCAATTGAATGAACCTGTCGGTATGACCGTGGGCTATCGGATGCGCTCTGAAACTAAAGTCAGTGCTTCGACACGCCTTGAAGTAGTGACGGAAGGGATTCTAACCCGTATGCTCCAGCAAGATCCTGAATTGAGCGATGTTTCTCTCGTCATTCTTGATGAATTTCATGAGCGTAGTTTGCAGGCGGATTTAGCGCTGGCGTTGTTGCTTGATGTACAGGAAGGATTGCGGGATGACTTGCGTATTCTGGTGATGTCTGCAACGCTGGATAATCCGCGCCTTTCTTCTCTATTGCCGGATGCGCCAGTGATTGTATCGGAAGGGCGTAGTTATCCGGTTGCAAGATCTTATCATCCACTTCCTGCTCATCAGCCTTTCGAACAGTCAGTCGCGTCGGCAGTTTTACGTTTATTGCAGCAGGAGACGGGATCACTATTGCTGTTTCTGCCCGGTATCGGTGAAATTCAGCGGGTATTTTCGCAGTTGGAAGGAAAGGTCAGCGACGATACGTTATTGTGCCCACTGTATGGCGCGTTGTCGCTGTCAGATCAACACAAGACGATAGCGCCAGCCCCAATGGGGATGCGTAAGGTCGTGTTGGCGACCAATATTGCAGAAACGAGTTTGACGATTGAAGGCATCCGGTTGGTGGTAGATAGTGGCCTTGAACGTACCAGTCGGTTCGAGCCGAAAAGCGGTCTGACGCGTTTAATCACCCAGCGCATCAGCCAGGCTTCAATGGTTCAGCGGGCAGGGCGCGCCGGACGATTGGAATCAGGCGTTTGTTGGCATCTGTTCAGCCAAGAACAAGCAGAAAGGGCGACGGAACACAGTGAACCGGAAATCCTGCATTCAGATCTCAGCAGTCTGTTGCTTTCCCTTTTACAGTGGGGATGCCGTGACAGTCGCCAGCTCCAGTGGATGGATAACCCTCCACAACCTGCGTTAACTGTTGCAGCATCGTTGTTATTGCGATTGGGGGCACTGGATGAACATCAACAATTGACAGCCCGTGGTTGGCAGATGGCGGAATCCGGTAGCGAACCGCGTTTGGCGGCAATGTTATGTTCAGGTAAAGAGTGTGCAGAAAAGGAACAAGACAGCTCGGTATTGGCAACGGCAGCAAAACTGGTTGCGATTCTGGAAGAACCCCCTCGCCGTGGACAACCTGATATTACTTATTGGATGACATCAAAGCAGCGCCATTGGCAGCAACGGGCTAATCAGCTTATCAGGAATCTTGTGGGCAAGAATGGAAAACAAGGCACTGAGAATTATACAGGGAACATTAACCTTGATGTTATCCCTGAATTATTGGTACAGGGTTTTCCAGATAGGATCGCCAAAAACCGTGATAACCTTGGGCGTTTTCAGCTCGCTAATGGCTTGGGTGTCGTGCTGGAGCGTGAGGAACCACTTTCGGGAGAAGACTGGTTGGTTATTCCATCGTTGCAGCAGCTTAATACGCCTGATGCCAGAGTATCGCTTGCCTGCCCTTTAGATATCGAACATACCTTACGACAATCTCCGCTTCTGTTTACTGAACATACAGCCGTGGAGTGGGATGATAACAAAGGCTCATTGCGGGCATGGAAGCGTTTGCAATGTGGGCGTTTAGTTGTCAAAGCTCAGCCTCTGGCAAAACCTTCAGAATCGGAATTACAAGAAGCCTTGCTGAATTGGGTTCGGCAGGAAGGTTTGTCAGCGTTAAATTGGTCACAGGAAGCGTTGCAATTGCGTATTCGTTTGCAAAGGGCAACAGAATGGTTGCCGGAAGTAGAGTGGCCGACTGTTGACGATGAATCCTTGCTAAATACCCTTGAGCACTGGTTGCTTCCTGTGTTGGGAGGCATTGGTGATTTGAAAGGGCTGCGTCAGATTGAACTTTCATCTTGCCTGATGAGTTTGCTTGATTGGCAGCAACGGCAAATACTGGATAATGAATTGCCTACTAATTACACTGTGCCAACGGGGAGCAGGATCACTATCCAATATTTTAACGATAAGCCGCCCGTACTGTCAGTCAGAATGCAGGAAATGTACGGGGAGCAGCAAAATCCAGTATTGGCGAAAGGGAGAATTCCGGTTGTCATTGAATTGTTATCTCCTGCCCAGCGTCCATTACAGATCACGCAGGATCTCGCTGCATTCTGGCAGGGAGCTTACCGTGAAGTACAAAAAGAGATGAAAGGGCGTTACCCCAAACACTTATGGCCAGATGATCCTGCCAACACGGCGCCGACAAGGCGCGTGAAAAAATATATGTGATTACTTTTAATTCATATTCCTGCATTGCATAAACATTGGAGAATTCGGTATGTCTGATGATGATCGTCAGCCAATCGGACGCAAAGGTAAAAAACCGGGGCCTCGTCGCGGGCGCGCATCAAAAAAGCGCGATCGGCGGGATGACTATGATGATTATGAAGATGATGATTTTGACGACGATGAGGATGAAGTCATGACTAAAAAAGGGAAGAATTCCCGACCATCCAAGGCCCGCCCCCCCAAGAATAGAGGGAACTGGTTTTTGTGGCTGCTGTTAAAAGTCTTTATTGTATTGATAGTATTGTTTGTTATTTATGGTGTTTATCTGGATAACAAAATTCGCCAGCGTATCGACGGTAAAGTTTGGGATTTACCCGCCGCAGTGTATGGCCGGATGGTTAACCTCGAACCCGGCATGAATTACAGTAAGGATGAAATGATCCGGTTACTGGAAGGGATGCAGTACCGGAAAGTGACCAGAATCACTCGTGCAGGTGAATTCATTGTCAAGGGTAATAGCATTGAGATGCTGCGTCGTCCATTTGATTTCCCTGATGGCATGGAAGGACAAATTGAAGCTCGATTGACCTTCGATAACAATCATCTTTCCAGCATTCAAAACATGGAAAATCAACGTCAATTTGGTTTTTTCCGCCTTGATCCGAAACTGATCACAATGATGCAATCGCCGAATGGCGAGCAGCGCTTGTTTATTCCGCGTCAGGACTTTCCTAACTCATTGGTTGAGGCTTTGCTGGAAACAGAAGATCGTTATTTCTATGAACATGACGGAGTCAGGCCGCTTTCCATTGTCCGTGCCGCATTGGCTAACTTAATGGCAGGGCGCACGGTTCAAGGGGGAAGTACCCTGACGCAGCAACTGGTGAGAAACCTGTTTCTTTCCAATGAACGTACCTTGAGCCGTAAAGTGAATGAAGCCTACATGGCGTTATTGATGGATGCCCGTTACAGTAAGGATCGTATCCTTGAACTGTACCTGAACGAAGTCTTTCTGGGGCAAAGTGGTGACGAGCAAATCCATGGTTTCCCTCTGGCGAGCCAGTATTATTTTGGGCGTCCGATTGGGGAACTGACTTTAGATCAACAGGCGTTGCTGGTGGGCATGGTCAAAGGGGCATCTTTATATAACCCGTGGCGCAATCCTAAAGTGACACTGGAACGCCGTAATATCGTGTTAAAAATTCTTCAGAGCCGAAACGTTATCTCTCAGCAACAATATGATGAATTGAGTGCCCGCCCATTGGGTGTGAAGCTGAAAAATGAGGGAATTACACCACAACCTGCTTTTATGCAGTTAGTGCGTCAGGAACTACAGGAAAAGCTAGGCGATAAAGTTAATGACTTATCGGGTGTGAAAATCTTTACCACTTTAGATCCGGTTGCACAGTTTGCGGCGGAAAAATCTGTAGAAGAAGGTGTTGCTGCTTTGCGGAAAGCCCGTGGAATTAAGGACCTGGAAGGAGCGATGGTTGTCGTTGACCGTTTCAGTGGCGAAGTTCGTGCAATGGTGGGCGGCTCCCAACCGCAATATGCCGGATTTAACCGGGCATTGAATGCCCGCCGTTTGATCGGCTCTCTTGCCAAACCAGCGACTTATCTGACAGCATTGAGTCAGCCGGATAAATATCGCCTGAATACTTGGCTGGCAGATGAACCTCTTTCTATCCCTCAGACCGGGGGGAAACCTTGGAAGCCGAAGAACTTTAGCCGTACTTTTAGCGGGCGCGTTATGATCATAGATGCGTTGGCACGCTCGATGAACATTCCGACGGTGAACTTGGGGCTGGATGTTGGGTTGGATCGCATTACCAGTACCTTAATCTCACTGGGAATTCCTGCGAAAGAGATCAAACAGGTTCCCGCCATGTTATTGGGTGCGATTGAGTTAACTCCAATGGAAATGGCGCAAGAGTTCCAAACCATTGCCAGCGGCGGTAATCGTGCCAAACTCTCCGCCTTGCGTTCTATCATTGCCGAAGACGGTACGGTGGTTTACCAGAGCTACCCACAGGCAGAGCGGGCTATTCTGCCACAGGCTGCTTATCTGACATTATACGGTATGCAGCAAGTCATCGCGCGCGGCACAGGCCGTTCATTGGTTGGAAAATATGGCAAATATAATTTGGCAGGGAAAACCGGAACGACCAATGATCTTCGTGACAGTTGGTTTACAGGAATTGATGGTAAAGAAGTGGCGATTGTCTGGACTGGGCGCGATGACAATGGCCCCACCAAGTTGACGGGGGCGACGGGAGCATTAAAGATTTACGAGCGTTATCTGGAAAACGAAACACCATTGATGCTGAATAACCGTCCGCCGGAAGGTATCGTGGATATGTCAGTCAATGAAGATGGCAGCTTTAATTGTGCGGGTAATGGTGTAAGGATATTACCGGTTTGGACAGACGATCCGCAGGCTTTGTGTCAGCAATCAGAGCAACAGCCAATAGAGGAGAATGGAGAAGAAGCGCCGGGCTGGCTGCGTGAGATGTTTGGTCAGTAATAATAGCAATAATAATATAGTCATAAAATGCCATCCCCATTTGTGATAGGTGGGGATGGATAAACCACTTAATGCAATAGTGCTTTTATGAGCCTCATCTTGCTCTACATTGAGGTCAAGAGTGTTTTTCTATCACTAGATCAACACCTTCGTTTAAAAGTTCGTTGAGAGATTGTCTTTCTTACATTCATCCAGAAAAATTGTCAGTGATATCGCGCCTTCTTTCTTCAGTTCATCAACGCTATAAGCGTAGAAATCAGCCCCCCCATTTAAGCCGATAAACTCGCCACGGAACATTTCTATTTCCGGATCGAAAGAGATCACAGCCGTGTGACCATCTATTTTAAGTGTATTATTCATCATGGTTTTATTCCTAAGCTATCCAACCAGATACGAATAGAGTTAACCGCTCCCTTGTCAGTAGTCGGTCTGGGATGTGGCCTGTGAAAAATACGCTTTTCACCGTTCAACAAAACTGCGATCCTAGAACCTTCCCGTTCATGGATCTCTGCGCCTAATGCGGTAAAAGTGCTTCAATATCTTGTATCCCAGACAACGAAATGAAGTTGAGGTAACAACCTGATTCCTTATTCGGATATTCAATTTCCATCGCAAAAAAAAGTATCAAGATATTTTGTCTGCTATAGACTATGGCACAATTTTGATATTAATTTCTACTCATGGGATATGTTTATATGCTGGGAGTTGGTGTGCTACATGAATTAAAAACGCAGTCGTTTTTTATGTGTGGGTGATAGCATGAATATTATTGTTTTATCCTTACTCTTTATTACCGCTGCGTTATTACATGGCATTAGCGGTATCGGCTTTCCGATAGCCAGTACGACCGCATTAAGTTTATTTATGCCATTAAAAGAGGCGGTTGTATTAGCGTTATGGCCAACATTATTGGTTAATATTTTTAGTGTAATATCGGGCGGCAAGATTGGTAATGTCTTATATAAATATGGTGTGTTGGCCTTCTTTTCACTGCTCGGCAGTTTTATTGGTGCGAAACTGTTATTTCTAATTAATCCAGCCTATTTGCAATTATTGCTGAGCGGTGTAATTGCATTTTACATTATTAATAGTACCCATAGCAGTAAGCTGCATTTGCCAGAAAATCCCACTGTTTTATCTCTATTTGGTTTAGCGGCTGGTATTATTGGCGGCGCAACCAATGCGATGTCACCTATCTTAATTATGTGCCTATTGGCAATGAGCAGTGATCGCCATGAAATTGCACGAGCAGCGAATTTGTGTTTTTTACTTGGCAAGATCAGCCAATTAATTGTATTACGCCATGAAGCATTCGCACTGTTTTCCTCGGATTATTTATGGCCGGTAGTGATACTAACTGTGTTATCCCTGCTTTCTCTTTTTATTGGTACTCGCCTGAGATCACAGATTAGCCCACAACATTTTCGCTGGTTGGTACTGATTTTGCTCGGAGTTTTGGCGATAATGTCAGCGATTCAGGCGATACGGGCTTTGGTGTAAGCTTTTATTCAGACGCCACGGAATTGTAGTGGATAAATTGTGGCGTCTGAGGAAGCGGGTATTTTATTTCAGTTTTGCAAAACAACGTGCTGCTGCATCAACAGTACGCTGAATATCTTCATCTGAATGAGCAATGGACATAAACCCTGCTTCAAACGCGGATGGTGCCAGATAAACACCCTCATCCAGCATGAAATGGAAGAACTGCTTGAAGCGTTCTACATTGCACTTCATCACATCCTGATAGCAGGTAACGCTTTCCGCATCGGTAAAGAAAATACCGAACATGCCACCGACGTGATTAACAACCAGAGGAATACCTGCTGCCGATGCGGCATTTTTCAGGCCAGTAGCCAGCTTGTCGGTTAATTCACTCAGACGTTGATGAACACCCGCTTGGGCAACTTCGTTCAGGCAAGCCAAACCCGCAGCCATCGCTATAGGGTTACCAGAAAGGGTTCCCGCCTGATAAACAGGGCCGGTTGGAGCCAATTTTTCCATGATTTCCAGACGACCGCCGAAAGCGCCTACAGGCATACCACCGCCGATGATTTTGCCAAGCGATGTTAAATCCGGCTTAACATTGTAATATTCCTGCGCACCACCCAGAGCAACGCGGAAACCTGTCATGACTTCATCAATGATCAGTAAGGCACCAAATTCATCACACAGATTACGCAGACCTGGCAGGAATTCTGGCAACGGTGGAATACAGTTCATGTTGCCGGCGACAGGTTCAACAATGATACAGGCAATTTCTTCCGGATATTTTTCGAAAGCTTCGCGGACGGAATTCAAATCATTGTAGATGCAGGTCAGGGTATGTTTAGCAAAATCCGCAGGAACACCCGGAGAGTTTGGTTGACCGATAGTCAGGGCACCAGAGCCTGCTTTTACCAACAGGCAGTCAGCGTGACCGTGGTAACAACCTTCAAATTTAATAATCTTATCGCGTTGGGTATAACCGCGAGCCAGACGAATGGCACTCATGGTCGCTTCTGTACCTGAGTTCACCATACGCACCATATCCATGGAAGGCACCAGTTTTGTGACCAATTTTGCCATTTCTACTTCGGCAGCGGTTGGCGCGCCAAAACTCAGGCCACGTTCAGCAGCTTCAATGACGGCATTACGGATGGCAGGATGGTTATGCCCAAGTACCATTGGTCCCCATGACCCGACATAGTCAATATAGGCATTGTTATCGACATCATAAAGGTAGGCACCATCAGCACGTTGAATAAACACAGGCGTACCGCCAACACCGTTAAAAGCACGTACAGGTGAATTGACACCGCCGGGGATCACATGTTTTGCCTGAGAGTAAAGCGTTTCGGACTGGCTCATTAATAAAAGCTCCTGAAAGATAACGGTACAGATATGGGAATGCCATTCTAAAGCACCCCAGTGGGGAAGCCAAATTATCATAATGAAGAGAGGCGTTATTTGAGTTGTTGTGTTCATATGGCAAAACTTGAACGAATCAGTCAGGTATTGGATAATCGCCGTTAACTGATCAGAAAGCATAAAACGACTTTCCGAGAATTTTTACCGGAAAACCGGACTGGAGCAAAAATATGAGCGATGATACTGCACTGCCTTTGCAGTTTACTGATGCCGCAGCCAACAAAGTAAAGGTGCTGGTTGCTGATGAAGATAACCCGAACCTGCGTCTGCGGGTTTATATTACAGGTGGTGGTTGTAGCGGTTTCCAGTATGGTTTCACTTTCGATGACCAAATTAACGAGGGTGATCTCACAATTCAGAAACAAGGGGTTGAACTGGTTATTGACCCAATGAGTCTGCAATATCTGGTAGGCGGTTGTGTGGATTATACGGAAGGGCTGGAAGGTTCCCGATTTGTTGTCACCAACCCAAATGCAAAAACGACCTGTGGTTGCGGCTCTTCTTTCAGTATTTGATTGAGATATTGCTAACTCCTGCAATCATTAGCCTCCTGTTTGGAGGCTATTTTGTAAGGAATTATCGAAGAGTTTATCTGATCAGTTATATTCATAATCAGACTAATTTAACTGCTGACAAAGTTGTTCTGTTGCCAAAATAACCCTCGGCCCCGAACGGCTAAACCAGTCATCATTCAGTGTGATGATTTTAATATTTAATTGCGGCTGCCAAAAATCCGCAACCCGCTGTTTCTGCGCTTCCGTTCCACCCATAACAATCACTTCCGGTTTGCGGGTAAGCACTTGCTCACGATTAACTTGTGGCCACGAAACAGGGCTGTCAGCAAAAATATTTCTGCCGCCGCATACGGAAACTATTTCGCTTTGGATGGTGTGAGCGGATGAGGTAAAAATCGGATTCGTGCCAAATTGTAAAAACACCGGCTTAGGATTTGGGTTGGCATAATCTTGCTTTAATTGGTTGAACTTTTGGCGAATATCCGCAGCCGATTTTTGGGCAATATCGGGATGTGGGCTATAGGCAGCAAGTCGTTCCAGATCAGTTGCAACATCTTCCACTTTTTTCACATCAGAATAAAAAACCGGAATGCCTAAAGCAGCCAGTTGCTCCAAAGGCCGTTGAGGATTGCCTCCCCGCCATGCCAAAATGAGATCGGGTTTCAGGGCGATGATGCGCTCTACATTAATCCCTTGCCAATCAGCAACCTGTTCCAGTTTTTTGGCGGCTTCTGGATAATCTGAGTAAGCACTAACTGCGATAACTTGATCGCCGAGTCCTGCGGCATATGCCAGTTCTGTTGTTGACGGTGCAAGGCTAATGACACGGGAAGCCGCTGCATAAAGTGGAGCACTGAAAACACATAAAAAGCTATATAAAAAACTATATAGAAGAAATGAGAATGCCAACCGAGTAGATCGACAAGAGGCCGTTTTCATTATTTATGCTCCACTCTAAATGATGGATTATTGTGTGCTGAATTCAGTTAACATAGCGTTGATCATCCGCGTAGATTCACGCGCAGCGACAACTAAAAACTCATCAAAGCTGATATGGGATTCTTGATCGGCAACGTCAGAAATAGCGCGAACGACAACAAACGGTATATTGTATTGGTGGCAAACATGACCAATAGCCGCTGCTTCCATCTCAACCGCAGCCACTTTTGGGAAAGTGGCTCGAATGCGTGCTAATGGTTCAGAACCATTGATAAAAGCATCTCCACTGCAAACCAGACCGCGAACTGCATTCAGATCGAGGGATTGAATACATTTTTCCGCCAGAGTGATTAATGACTCGTCAGCAACAAAAGCAGGCGGACATTGCGCCATTTGGCCCGGTTCATAACCAAAGGCGGTAACATCTGCATCGTGATAGCGCACTTCTTCGGAAACGACGATATCACCCACGTTTAATTTGGGATCAAGGCCACCGGCAGAGCCTGTGTTAATCACGATATCCGGCTGGCAATGTTCAATCAATAAAGTCGTTCCCAGTGCGGCAGAAACTTTACCAATACCGGATTTCAGCAAGGCGATATCAACGCCGTTTAACTTGCCGGTATAGATTTCACACCCAGCTCGTGACAGTGTTTGCAGACCTTCAATCTGGTCACGCAATAAAGTCACTTCTTGTTCCATTGCGCCTATTACGCCTACTTTCATTGTGTCATACTCACTTGTTATTAATGGATTGGTCTATATTAAAAGGCCGATTTAACCGGCAAGTGTATCACTGAATAGCTATTTACCGGAGATTCCAATTTTAAATAATCGTTTCATTCGGTATGGGAGGGTTAATGTCTAAGATTGATTTCAAGCAGAAGTTGAATTACCAACGTAAGTTCAGTAAATCTTCCATTCATCCCGATGATGAAGATCAAGTCACTCGCCAATTTGAAAGTGATCGCGGTCGGATCATCAACTCAGCCGCCATTCGGCGATTACAGCAAAAAACGCAGGTATTTCCGCTTGAGCGCAATGCGGCTGTACGCAGTCGATTGACTCACTCGCTTGAGGTTCAGCAAATAGGGCGCTATATCTCAAAAACCATTATTGCAGAGCTGACAAAGCAGGACTTACTGAAAAAATATGGTCTAAGTGATCGCTTACTTGCTTTTGAAAGCCTGGTTGAAATGGCTTGCCTGATGCACGATATTGGGAATCCTCCATTCGGGCATTTTGGAGAAGCGGCGATTAAAGATTGGTTTTCCCGCCGATTGGACCCGGATTATTCACCAAAAATAGAAAACCGTCAGGATAACTGCAAAGTTGCAGCATTGCGTCTGAGCGGTGAAGAAAAGAAAGATCTGTTCCGTCGGCAATTGCGTAAAGATTTATGTCAGTTTGAAGGTAATGCCCAAGCTATTCGTCTGGCGCATAATCTGCTTAGGTTAAATCTCACTTATGCCCAAATTGGCTGTATCTTGAAATATACCTGCCCGGCTTATCGTCTGGAGGAATCGCCTGCTGAATTCAGCTACCTGATGAAGAAAAAAGGCTATTACTGGTCAGAAGACAGTTTTATCCGTGAGTTGAGAAAAGAGCTGCAAATGGGCGATTTCTGCCGTTTTCCGCTGACATACATTATGGAAGCTGCCGACGATATTTCGTATTGCATTGCGGATTTGGATGATGCCGTCGAAAAAGGCATTTTTAATGTTGACCAGTTAGTGGAATATTTGAAAAAAGAGTGGGAAGAAAATGGCGGGCACAGAAAAGGGGATTTATTTGAATCTACTGTAATACAAGCCTATAAGAAAACAACTAACAATGAAGTTCGCCGTAATATTCACGAACAATTTTTTATGTATTTGCGGGTATTTATTACGGGAAAACTGGTTCCTTACACTGCCAGGCTATTTATCGAATATCTGCCGGAAATTTACGCGGGCACATTTAACCACGCTTTGCTGGAAGGGAATGGAGATGAGCACCGTTTACTGAAAACCTTAAAAAATGTCACGCGCAAACACGTCTTCAATCATCCTGAAGTCGAAGAATTAGAATTGCAGGGCTACCGGATTATTAATGGATTATTGGATGTGTATAGCCCCTTATTGGAGCTGTCCCGACAGGATTTCATGGAACTGAATCAGAATAATTTTCATAAAAAATATTTTATTGAAACTCGCCTGTTGCATAAACTTTCAACCAAACATCGTCTGGCTTATGGTGAAGCGGTAGAACATATTGTTGCCACTGATGAAGCAGAAAAAGATGTCCTCGAATTTTATTATCGCGCGCGTCTGATTCAGGACTATATCAGTGGCATGACGGATCATTACGCTTATGAAGAATATCGTAAGTTTATGGTAACGAAATAACGGCATGAGTTTCCCTGAGTACAGTTGCCTCGAATATAGCGGGCGCGACTGAAATGACATGCTCGATCTCATCCATAAACTCCAGTAACTCTGGTTCCAGATCGGTAAGCGCAATATCTTGCTGTAGTTGTTTTTCGACGAGTTCGCAAATCGCTTTCAGTTTAGGCACACCGTTATAGCAGCAACTTCCGTGTAATTGATGGACATTATGCTGAAAGTGTTTGCGGGTTGTCTCTCCATCTGCGGTTAAAGCGTGTTCTATCATGTTTTTCATGTTTGGTAATGATTGCACCAGCATTTCCAGCATCTCTCGTGCCAGTGATTCCTTGCCGGCGGTTTGCTGCAAAGCCATGTTCCAATCAATAGCTGGTGGCTTTTTCTGTTGATCGTATTTTTGGTGATCGTATTTCTGGTAATTGAATTGATTCAGTAATTTTTTCAGGCGATTTTCATCCAAGGGTTTGGAAAGACAATCAATAAAGGGTGCACTGTTTGCTTCATGGCAGGCAAAGGCTGTCACGGCCACAATCGGTGTCTCTTTATGCAGAGGCAATTGGTGGATCAGTTCAGAGGTTTGAATCCCATCCAGATCTGCCATCTGGATATCCATCAAAATAAGATCCAACGGATGTTTTTCCGCTATTTCCAATGCTTCTATGCCATTGCGGCACAGCAAAGTATTTTCAACTTGCTCACTCAACAGAGCACCAATCAATTTCAGGTTAGCAGGATTATCATCCACCGCCATCACCGTCATGGCTAAACGTGGTACGATGGGAGAAACGGGCAGCAGCTCAGGTAATGAACTGAATAAGAATTCTTCCTTTTCCAACCAGATATCAAAATAAAACGTTGTACCTTTGGCGATTTCACTGGTGTAATCAATTTCCCCTTTCATTTCATTCACCAGTCTTTTGGTGATGCTTAAACCCAACCCTGTTCCTCCGTAATGGCGGGTAATGCTGGCATCGGCCTGATTGAAAGCCTGGAACAAAATCGGACGATATTCAGGTTTAATGCCGATACCGGTATCAGTCACGACAAAGTCAATTTGCACGAGATGATGTTGCTGCTGGCGTAATTTAATATCCAGCGTCACACTGCCTTTGTCCGTGAATTTAATCGCATTGCCAATGAGGTTAGTGAGTATTTGCTGTAAGCGAATGGGATCACCAATCATCAGGTTAGGTAAATTCTCATCAATATGATGATGCAGTGGCAGGTTTTTATCACTGGCGGCGGGAGTCAGTAGCTCAATCACTTCATTGACAGTATCTCGCAGCAGGAAAGGCACTTGATCCAGCACCAGTTTGTTGGATTCCAGTCGTGAGAAATCCAGAATGTCATTGATGATTTTCAGTAGGTTGTTGGCTGAACGATCAATGACATAGAGATACTCCATTTGTTGGGAGGTAATGGGCGTTTTCAACATCTGGCGGGTAAAGCCAATAACGCCATTAAGGGGAGTACGCAATTCATGGGACATATTAGCCAGAAATTCCGTTTTGATCCTGACCGCTTCCTGCGCCCGTTTTTTAGCGATGGTCAGTTCAACATTCTGGATTTCTAACTGTTCCATCGTAATTTGCAGATCGGAAGTGGCTTGATCAATGTGGAGCTGCATTTCATCTCTATACTTCGAGAGCGATGCTGCTACGGTATTGATACCATTCTGGAGTGCGGCCAATTCTCCCGGCATGGCACCCGTGACACGACTGTTTAATTGCCCCTGCCGGATGCGATCTACCGCTTGGACCATGCAGTTCAATGGTTGTGTCACTTTACGCACCAGAACATGGGCAAATAGGGCGGTGCCTCCCAGACACAGAATCAACAGAATGATTGAGGTCGCAATTTCCTTGTACTGTTGAAGCTGAGCGGCGCGTAAATCCAAATCAATCGCAATATAGCCAATGGGCAATGTATCGTTGGCAGACGTATCATTGGCAACGTTGTGCCACTGATGAGAAGAGGGCGTTTCTGAGATAATCGGCATCTTCAAAATGATACTATTGCCGTATTCCGTCTTGGATAAAGTGGTTGGAATAGGGGCATCGGGAGCGACTCTCAGAAGGTTGACATCATATTTGTTATTCGAAATATCAAATAATTTATGGTGCTCATCAAAAATCGCAATCGCCCGCACAATTTCCGAGTTCCGGCGATGCAGGCTATTTATCAATGACTTGACTCGCTGGCGATTATCCAAATTGATGCCAACTTCGCTGGCAATAGATAAGGGTTCAATAATACTGATCCCACTGCGGACTATCAGGCTCTTCAACTCGTAATAGCGGTATGAGATAAATGATATACTCACAAGCGTTCCGACCAGTAGAACAGGAACCAATATCAGGCTCATCATACGGGTGCGTAGGCTATATTTGGTCATAGGCGTCCATTGTGGGAAAATCAGAACTCAATTTTTCAAAGTCAGTCAGAATCATGGTGCAATTTTACTCCCCAAATCGTCGTTCCGTAAACCGAGGCATTATTTCCGTTACCGCAGATAATCTTGATGCCCAAGGGCAAGGAATTGCCCGCCATCAGGGAAAAACTATCTTTATTCCGGGGTTATTGCCGGGTGAGCAGGCACAAATCCAACTGACCGAGGAAAAACGCCAGTTTGCCAAAGCCAAAGTGGTCAAGCGCCTGTCAGACAGTCCATATCGCGTAACGCCTCGCTGCCCGCATTTTAAAGTATGTGGCGGGTGCCAACAGCAACACGTTGCCTCTGAACTGCAAGTTAATACCAAGGCCAGTGTGTTGGAGCACCTGATTCAGCGGGAAACAGGGATTAATATCAGTGCGCAGCCCATTATTCACAGTCCGGAATATGGCTATCGGCGCCGTGCCCGTCTTGGCCTGCAATATCACGCTAAGCAGCGTACATTGTTAATGGGATTCCGGCAGAGCCAAACCAACGATTTGGTCAATATCAAACACTGCCCTGTTATGCGCCCTGAACTGGAACGGTTATTGCTACCTTTATCTCAGTGTTTAAACAGCCTGAATGCCGTTAAACGGTTGGGACACGTTGAACTGGTGTTGGCAGATAATGGCCCGCTCATCGTATTACGTCATCTTGATCCATTGAAGCACGAAGATAGGGAAATATTGCGCACTTTTTCTGTGCAATATCATGTGGCAGTTTATATGGCGGGCGATGAAAAATCCCTTGAGCCCTTGATGGAAGCACCTTTGATAGATGCACAATCTGAGCCGTGGTATCAGGTAGCCGGATTAAAACTGGCGTTCAGCCCGCGGGATTTTATTCAGGTTAACGATGAAGTTAACCAACAAATGGTATCACAGGCGTTGGCATGGCTGGATTTGCAGCCAACAGACAGAGTATTGGATCTGTTTTGTGGCATGGGGAACTTTACCCTGCCGATTGCTACTAAAGTACAGGCAGCAGTTGGCGTGGAAGGGGTTGCTGCGCTGGTGGCGAGTGGGCAATATAACGCTCAGCTCAATGAACTTAATAACGTCGATTTTTTTCATGAAAATCTGGAATCGGATATTCAGCAGCAGCCTTGGGCCGTGCAAGGGTTCAATAAAGTGCTGCTGGATCCCGCCCGCGCAGGTGCAGCGGGTGTTATGACACATATCGTAAAACTGGCTCCAGAGAAAGTGGTTTACGTTTCCTGTAACCCCACAACACTGGCACGGGACAGCAAAATTCTGCTGGAAGCTGGTTATCATCTTGTCAGTGTGCGGATGCTGGATATGTTTCCGCACACCGGTCATCTGGAATCCATGGCACTGTTCAGCCGTGAGTCAATGACTATCGAGTAGGGAGAAATTATGGTTGCGGTAAGAAGTGCGCATCTCACACCGGCAGGTGAGTTTGCTGTTGATAAGTGGATCGCGAGTTTAAACATCACTAACCCCCAATCCAGTGAAAAACTGGCACAAACATGGCATTACTGCCACGCAAAAGTTCAGGATCACCCCGATGCGGAGCTGTTACTGTGGCGTGGTGTGGAAATGGTGGAGATCCTGTCCACATTGAGCATGGATAATGACAGTATGCGCGCTGCGCTGCTCTTTCCCATCCTTAATGCCAGGTTACTCGATAGCGAAACAGTGACAGAAACGTTTGGCAAGGCCATTACGAATCTGGTGCATGGTGTTCTGGAAATGGATGCCATTCGCCAACTGAAAGCCACGCATACTGACTCTACCTGTTCAGCACAGGTTGATAATGTTCGCCGGATGTTGCTGGCGATGGTGGAAGATTTCCGCTGTGTCATTATCAAACTGGCTGAGCGAATTGCCCATTTGCGGGAAGTGAAGGATGCCAGCGAAGATGAGCGGGTTCTGGCGGCCAAAGAGTGTTCCAATATCTATGCTCCTCTGGCTAACCGGCTAGGGATTGGGCAGTTAAAATGGGAATTGGAAGATTTCTGCTTCCGTTATCTGCATCCCGATGAATATAAGAAAATAGCCAAGCTGCTGCATGAGCGTCGAATTGATCGTGAACAATATATCGAGAAATTCATTACGATGCTGCGTAAGTATATGTTGAAAGAAGGAATAAGCGGCGAAATTTACGGGCGTCCCAAACATATCTACAGCATTTGGCGCAAAATGCAGAAGAAATCCCTGTCCTTTGATGAGCTGTTTGACGTGCGTGCCGTGCGGATTGTCGTCGATCGTCTACAGGATTGCTATGCCGCATTAGGGATAGTGCATACTCACTATCGTCATTTGCCGGATGAATTTGACGATTACGTTGCTAACCCGAAACCGAACGGTTATCAGTCCATTCATACTGTCGTTTTAGGGCCGGGGGGTAAAACCCTTGAGATCCAGATACGCACCCGCCAGATGCATGACGATGCTGAGCTTGGAGTTGCGGCGCATTGGAAATACAAAGAAGGCACTGCGATTGGGGGTAAATCCGGCAGTTATGAAAGCCGTATTGCGTGGCTGCGTAAGCTGATCGCATGGCAGGAAGAAATGGCGGATACCGGTGAAATGCTGGATGAAGTACGCAGTCAGGTATTTGATGATCGCGTTTATGTCTTTACGCCAAAAGGGGATGTGATTGACTTGCCAATCGGCTCTACACCGTTGGATTTTGCCTATCATATTCACAGTGATGTCGGGCATCGCTGCATTGGGGCAAAAATTGGCGGGCGTATCATACCTTTCAGCTATCAGCTCCAAATGGGTGATCAGATTGAAATCATTACTCAGAAACACCCGAATCCAAGCCGTGATTGGCTGAATCCTAACCTTGGCTATGTGACGACCAGCCGTGGTCGTGCGAAAATTCACAACTGGTTCCGCAAGCAAGATCGCGATAAAAATATCATTGCCGGTCGCCAAATGTTGGACAATGAGTTGACGCATTTGGGTATCACTGTCAAAGAAGCGGAGAAGGAACTGATTGCCCGTTACAACGTGCATTCACTGGAAGAAGTGCTGGCGGGCATTGGTGTCGGTGATATCCGTATCCACCAATTGGTGAATTTCCTGCAAAACAGATTCAATAAAACGACCGCGGAAGAAGAGGATCGCGAGGCGCTTCGCAATCTGGAGAGCAAAACCTATACGCCACGTAATACAACCAGAGATAATGGCCGGGTTGTTGTTGAAGGCGTTGGTAACTTAATGCATCACATTGCCCGTTGCTGCCAGCCTATCCCCGGCGATGAGATCATTGGTTTTATTACTCGCGGGCGTGGTATTTCTATCCATCGTGCTGATTGTGATCAGCTAGCAGAATTGGAAGCCAGTTCACCAGAACGGATCGTTGATGCGGTGTGGGGAGAAAGTTATTCCAGTGGCTACTCCCTTGTGGTGCGGGTACTTGCCAATGATCGCAGTGGATTATTACGTGATATCACAACCATCCTTGCCAATGAAAAAGTCAATGTGCTAGGGGTCAGCAGCCGTAGTGATGTTAAGCAACAGCTTGCTACCATTGATATGAACATTGAGATTTATAACCTACAGGTGCTTGGGCGGGTATTGGCAAAACTCAATCAATTGCCTGATGTGATTGAAGCCAGACGTTTGCACGGTAATTGATTATATATGAATAAAATGAAAACTATCTCCATCGAACGACTTAAAGGGATTATGGCGCAATTGCGCCATCCCCAGAATGGCTGTCCCTGGGACAAAGTACAAACTTCCGCCACGATTGCCCCTTACACGCTGGAAGAGACTTATGAAGTACTCGATGCGATTGAACGCAATGATACTCATGCCCTGAAAGAAGAGCTGGGGGATTTGCTGTTTCACATTGTGTTTTATGCCCAGATGGCTCAGGAGCAGCAACAATTTGATTTCGACGATATCTGCGAGGCAGTATGCGACAAACTGGAACGTCGCCATCCTCATATCTTCAATCAACAAGCGGGGATCAGCAGCGAAGAGGCAATAGGAAGCTGGGAGCGGCGCAAAACCGCAGAAAGGGCAGAGAAAGATCAGCACTCAGTACTGGATGATATTCCTGCCAGTCTGCCGGCCCTGATGAAAGCCTATAAGATCCAGAAACGCTGTGCTTCGGTTGGTTTTGATTGGGATACACTTGGCCCTGTGTTGGATAAAGTCTATGAAGAAATTGACGAAGTCATGGCTGAAGCACAGCAGGCCGTTGTTGATGAAACCCGACTGGAAGAAGAATTGGGAGATTTACTGTTTTCGGTGGTCAATTTGTCCCGCCATTTGGGTCACAAGCCGGAGATGGCATTACAAAAAGCCTGCCAGAAATTTGAAAATCGTTTTCGCAATGTCGAAAAACTGATCCTGGACAAAGGATTGACACTGGAAACTGCTACATTGGATGAGATGGATGCTATGTGGCAGCAAGTGAAAAATCAGCAGCTATAAGCCAGCGATAGAAAAAACGACATAAAAATAGCGGAAAGGATGTCGCATGCGTAGCTGAATAACCTGAATTAAGTGAAAAAATTTCACACTAATAACTTGATGAATTTAAAGAGAAAGCAGTGCGGTTACTTCGCAGTGTTACTGATTAAGTGGCACTTTACCCTGTTTAGATGGTTTGTAGCGAAATTAAGGTTAGGGTATACTGCTTTCCCGTCCTGTTATATTCATCATCCTTTTAAACCTAAACTTTCAGGTTCAGCATGAAAACTAATTATATTTTTGTGACCGGCGGGGTCGTATCCTCTCTGGGTAAAGGCATTGCCGCAGCCTCTTTGGCGGCTATACTCGAAGCCCGTGGACTCAATGTCACCATTATGAAACTGGACCCGTACATCAACGTCGATCCAGGCACAATGAGTCCAACCCAACACGGGGAAGTTTTCGTTACCGAAGACGGCGCTGAAACTGATCTTGATTTAGGTCATTACGAACGTTTCATCCGAACTAAAATGACACGCCGTAATAACTTCACGACCGGCCGTGTCTACTCTGAAGTGTTGCGCAAAGAACGCCGTGGCGATTATTTGGGTGCAACCATTCAGGTTATCCCTCACATCACCAATGAAATCAAAGACCGTATCATCCGTGGTGCAGAAGGCCATGATGTTGTGCTGGTGGAAATCGGCGGTACTGTCGGTGATATCGAATCTCTGCCATTCCTCGAAGCCATTCGTCAGATGGCGGTAGAAGTGGGCCGCGAAAATACGCTGTTTATGCACTTGACTCTGGTGCCTTATATGGCCGCAGCGGGCGAAGTGAAAACTAAGCCAACCCAGCATTCCGTGAAAGAATTGCTGTCCATTGGCATTCAGCCGGACGTGCTGATCTGCCGTTCAGATCGCATCATTCCCGCCAATGAGCGTGCAAAAATTGCGCTTTTCTGTAATGTACCAGAGAAAGCGGTTATCTCCTTAAAAGATGTTGATTCTATTTATAAAATCCCAGGCCTCTTGAAATCTCAGGGCTTAGATGATTATATTTGTAAACGATTCAGCATCGAGCGCCCGGAAGCAGATCTGTCCGAATGGGAACAGGTCATTTACGAAGAAGCCAATCCATCGGGTGAAGTTACCATCGGGATGGTGGGCAAATACGTTGAACTGCCAGATGCTTATAAATCCGTGATTGAAGCACTGAAACATGGTGGGCTGAAAAATCGCCTGACGGTCAACATCAAGCTGATCGATTCACAGGACGTCGAAACCCGTGGTGTTGAAGTGCTGAAAGGTCTGGATGCAATTCTGGTACCGGGCGGCTTCGGTGGACGTGGTATCGAAGGCAAGATCATGACGGCCCGTTACGCCCGTGAGAACAACGTTCCATACTTGGGCATTTGTCTGGGTATGCAGGTTGCCCTGATTGAGTTTTCCCGCAACGTTGCAGGAATGGCAGGGGCCAACTCGACTGAATTTGAGCCTGAATGTAAGTTACCGGTTGTTGGCCTGATCACTGAATGGCGTGATGAGAACGGCAACCTAGAAGTACGCAGCGAAGAGAGTGATCTCGGCGGAACGATGCGTGTTGGTGGTCAGTTGTGCCATCTGACTGAAGATAGTCTGGTGCGTAAACTGTATGGCCAGGATGACATCATTGAGCGTCATCGCCATCGTTATGAAGTGAACAATTTGTTGTTGAAACGCATTGAAGATGCAGGCTTGCGTATTGCAGGCCGTTCAGTCGATAACAAGTTGGTGGAAATCATTGAAAACCCTGCGCATCCATGGTTTGTGGCATGCCAGTTCCACCCGGAATTCACTTCAACGCCTCGCGATGGTCATCCGTTATTTGCTGGCTTTGTTGAAGCTGCCGGTAAATATCAGAAAGGCCAGTTGAAATAAGATATGGGGCAATAGGTTGGTTTTAAGCTGATGACTCTTAAGATAATTGTTTTTAGTTTCAATCTATTGCCCGGAATTTAACTTGTACTGAGGAAAACCTAATGTCCAAAATCGTTAAAGTGCTTGGCCGTGAAATCATTGACTCCCGTGGTAACCCAACTGTAGAAGCAGAAGTGCATCTGGAAGGGGGCTTTGTCGGTCTGTCTGCTGCTCCGTCAGGCGCATCAACGGGTTCTCGCGAAGCACTGGAACTGCGTGATGGCGATAAATCCCGCTTCATGGGTAAAGGTGTACTGAAAGCCATTGCTGCGGTTAACGGCCCAATTGCACAGGCTCTGGTTGGTCAGGATGCGAAAGATCAGGCTAACATCGACAAGATCATGATCGAGTTGGATGGAACTGAAAACAAATCTAACTTCGGTGCTAACGCGATTTTGGCCGTTTCCCTCGCGAACGCCAAAGCAGCGGCAGCAGCGAAAGGTATGCCTCTTTACGAGCACATTGCTGAGCTGAACGGCACTCCGGGTCAATTCTCTATGCCATTGCCAATGATGAATATCATCAACGGTGGTGAGCATGCTGACAACAACGTAGACATTCAAGAATTCATGATTCAGCCAGTGGGTGCAAGCACTCTGAAAGAGGCTGTGCGCATGGGTTCTGAAGTGTTCCACAATCTGGCAAAAGTGCTGAAAGCAAAAGGCATGAATACTGCGGTAGGTGATGAGGGGGGTTATGCGCCTAACCTGGAATCTAACGCAGCAGCGTTGGCAGCAATCAAAGAAGCGGTTGAGAAAGCAGGTTACGTACTGGGTAAAGACATTACTCTGGCTATGGACTGCGCAGCTTCTGAATTCTATAACGAAGAAACTGGCAATTATGAACTGAAAGGCGAAGGCAAGACTTTCACCTCTCAGGAATTTACCCATTATCTGGAAGGCTTAACCAAAGAATACCCAATCGTTTCCATCGAAGATGGTCTGAACGAATCTGACTGGGAAGGTTTTGCTTACCAGACTAAAGTTATGGGTGACAAGATCCAATTGGTTGGTGACGATTTGTTCGTAACCAACACTAAGATCCTGAAAGAAGGTATCGAAAAAGGTATTGCAAACTCCATCCTGATCAAATTCAACCAGATTGGTTCTTTGACTGAAACTCTGGCTGCAATCAAGATGGCAAAAGATGCAGGTTACACCGCAGTTATTTCTCACCGTTCTGGTGAAACTGAAGATGCAACCATTGCTGATTTAGCAGTAGGTACCGCAGCGGGTCAAATCAAAACCGGTTCTATGAGCCGTTCTGACCGTGTTGCTAAATACAACCAGCTAATCCGTATCGAAGAAGCATTGGGTAATCGTGCACCTTTCAACGGCCTGAGAGAAGTAAAAGGTCAGGCATAATTGCTGGCTGATTTCGATAAAAAATAAATTTTATTTATGTTTTGGCGAAAGGGTTTAAACTCTTTCGCTTTTTCGCAAAAGAAAATTTTATTTTTCCTGGTAACTATCGACACAATTACAACGTTAAAATGTGACATAACAACAGAAATTAAGTCTATTTTTTGAACGCTTACTCAGTAATTAGTCAAATCCCGCGTAATAGATCCCAAAATCATACAACTCGTATTTTCTTCCTTGCTGATACTCCTTATTATTTCACATGTAATGTAATTCTTTAACATTTGTGGCAATGATTCATCAATTATTCTTTTTACATTACAGAGTCATGTATCATTGTTTTATGGAGTCTTCATGGACGCTTCTGAATCTTTAACCCCAGCGATTGGGCCTACCCCCTCAAATAAAAGAGGCTTAATTATTTTTGCGCTGGATATCATCTTGCTTATAGCGCTGCTTAAGTTTTTGCCTTATGGAGAAAAAGCAAATGCAGGCTTGGCACTAATGGCTTTTGTTGGTGTGTTATGGCTGACCGAAGCCATTCACGTCACGATTACTGCACTGTGTATTCCGATTCTGGCTGTAGGAATGGGATTGATGAATACCGGTGATGCACTGGAATCTTTTGCAAACCCGATTATCTTTTTGTTCTTCGGTGGCTTTGCACTGGCAACCGCGTTACATATCCAGGGTCTGGACAGATTGATTGCTAACCGCCTGTTGATGATTGCCCGTGGGCGCTTATCTGTGGCGGTATTGCTGATATTTGGCATTACTGCATTACTTTCCATGTGGATCAGCAATACAGCGACTGCCGCAATGATGCTGCCATTGGTTCTCGGTATTCTGGCTAATCTGGATGTACGCTCTGAGCGTAATACTTTTGTATTCGTCCTGTTAGGCGTGGCATATAGCGCCAGTATTGGTGGTTTGGGAACGTTAGTAGGAAGCCCGCCAAATGCCATCGCAGCAGCGCAATTGGGCATGGATTTCATCACATGGATGAAATATGGCGTGCCGATGGTGATCATCCTAATGCCTGTCATGGTCGGGTTGATGTACTTCATGCTGCGTCCAAATCTGAACCACAAATTTGATCTGGAATTGGAACAGTTGGAATGGAATGGCAAACGTGTTATTGCCATGAGCATTTTCCTGTTAACCGTCGTGTGCTGGATTTTCAGTTCATTGATCAGTGATGCACTCGGAGGTGTAAAAGATCTGGATACCATTATTGCGGTGAGCGCCGCTATCCTGATTGGTATCTCTGGCGTATCAACGTGGTCACAGATTCAAAACAACACTGAATGGGGCGTATTGATGCTGTTCGGTGGTGGTCTGACTCTGAGTGCGGTCATGAAAAATTCCGGTGCCAGTGAAGTGATGGCGAATGGTATGGCGGCGACTTTTGGCACAAGCCCCTGGTTTGTCATTATCATCGCAGTTGCAACGTTTATTATCTTCCTGACAGAATTTACAAGTAACACCGCGAGTGCAGCGCTGCTTGTGCCTATTTTTGCCACAATTGCAGAAGCGTTGGGAATGCCGGTCATGGTTTTGACCATGATCATTGGTATCGGAGCATCTTGTGCATTTATGCTGCCTGTAGCAACACCACCTAACGCGATTGTTTATGGCTCCGGCTATATCAAACAGATAGAAATGGTCAGAGTCGGTATGGTGCTGAACGTGGCATGTATTGCCATTATTTCTGCGATTGCCTGGTTCTTCTGGCTGTAATGATTAAATAAATCATGAGAATCGCCACCTGCAAGGGTGGCGATTGTTTTTAGTCTTCTTTGGTACTGATATAGATGTTTTTCACTTCGGTGTAAGCATCCAACATCATCTTATGGGTTTCACGCCCAAGCCCTGATTTCTTATAGCCGCCGAAAGGTGCATGAGCAGGCAGTTCGTGATAGGTATTAATCCACATACGACCTGTCTTGACCGCTTTGGCGACGCGAAGGGCACGGTTAATGTCCTGAGTCCATACGGCACCTGCCAAACCATATTCGGAATCATTGGCCATTTCAATGACCTCTTCTTCATTACTGAATGGAATGACACACAGCACTGGCCCGAAAATTTCTTCCTGAGCAACCCGCATCTTATTGGTGACATTGGTGAGAATAGTGGGGTGGATGAAGAATCCGTTATCATATCCTTCACCTGTCATACGCTTTCCGCCAGTCAGAACGGTTGCCCCTTCCTGTTTCGCAAGATCGATGTAACCCAAAATGGTATTCATCTGCTCTTCACTGACCTGGCTGCCCATCTCGGTTTCTGCCAGCATCGGATCGCCTACTTTGACTGATTCAAAGACCATTTTCAGCGACTTTAAAAACTCATCGTGAATATCTTTATGCAGGAACAGGCGGGCACCGGATTCACAGGCTTGCCCCTGATTCAACAAAATTGCGTAGGCAGCATGTTTGACTGCTTTTTTCATATTGGCATCAGGGAAGATGATATTGGCAGATTTACCACCTAATTCCAGTGTTGCTGGAACAAGTCTTTTCGCCGCTGCTGCGGCAACGTTGTAACCGACTTCTGTTGATCCGGTAAAGGCTACTTTGTCAATGTCTTCATGGTCGAGGATAGCCTGGCCGACGATTGAACCACGCCCCGTGACGATATTGACAACGCCCGCTGGCAGAACTTGATTCATTATGCGCCCTAGCTCAAGTAGCGTTATTGGGGTCAGGCTGGCAGGGTTGATAACAATAGTATTACCGGCTGCAAGGGCCGGAGCGAGTTTCCAAGCCGCCATTAATAACGGGAAATTCCATGGAATAATCTGCCCGACTACGCCAATAGGTTCTCTGATCACTAAGCTCAGTGTCTCGTTATCGATAACGTCACTGGTATCAGAATGAGCACGGATAACACCGGCAAAATAGCGGAAATGATCAACGGAGAAAGGAATATCAAAATTACGGCATAGCGCCTGAGTCTTACCACCATCTAATGTTTCAAGAGTAATAAAACGCTCCGCTTCCGCTTCCAGTAAGTCAGCGATTTTCAACAACATGGATTGTCTTTCTGCGGCAGAGGTCTTACGCCATGCTGGCAGGGCTTTTTGGGCAGCTTTGACGGCAAGCTCGACATCTTCGGCGTTACCCGCAGCATATTCTGTGAGTAATTCACCGGTTGCCGGGTTATAACTTTTTAGCGTATTTTTTGAAACACTATCGATCCATTCTCCGTTAATCAACATCTTATAAGATTTAGCGGGTAACAGTTCTTTGGCAATATCATGTAATTTTTTCATTATCTTCTCCGGGTACTTTGGTTTTTGGTATGCTAGGACATAAGTTTTTAAGTTATTATAGGATTAACTCTTAATTTTTTAACAAAATTGTATTGAAATATAAAACGATCGTGTCAATAAATGAGAGATATAAAATTTAATTCCTTGTTAAAACGATAAGTCAGTAAAAAAGTGGCCTGATTTAATAAATCCTCCTAAATATCTTTCTGATACTAAATTGAAATTACGGTTTCAATTGTTAATTATCCGGTTTATTTAAATGAACAATTATAATTATCTGGTTTTTCTAATTAATTTCTCTATGAAATGATAATTTGTTTTTCTTGGATGAACAGAGACAAAAGCCATCTGATTATTTGATGGCTTTTAGCATGATTTGTTGAGGGAGGATTATTTATATTTATTTTCTGAATTGGAAGAAAATTATTTTGCTGTTATCCAGAAAACGCCACTGCCATCAAGTGCTGTGAACGTTTTATGCACATAAATATTATCCGCGTGAGGATCGATATCTTTGAAGAGATTAGGGTGTAACCATTTTGCAATGGCTTCTACGGCGATAATATTAAATGGAGTATCATAATATTGATGATAAATTGCCATGACGCGTTTTTCGCGATACGATTTCAAAACTTTCAGCTTGGGGCGCGAGAGCAATTTTTGGAAACGTTTCTCTGATGTTGCCAGATCTCCTGTATAGCCCAACGGAACTGATTGGCTGTTTGAGTGTACTGTATCCCAATCTGCTACGGTCATCAGGTAATAATCGGGATTGCTGGTCAGCAATTGCTCCTCATTAATTTTTCCACCCATACCTGAAAACCATTTACTGCCCATATTATCACCACCCGCGGCAGCAACAAACTCCCCGAAATTATTGGTGGCAAAAGTATTGCAGCAATCTTCAGCACCTAACATACCGGCATGACGCTCAATAAAAATGCTAGGGAGCTGTTCTGGAGGTAATGCCGCAATGCGCTCATTAATCATAGATAAGCGATTTTCGTAAAACTGAATGAATTTATTGGCATTCTCTTCCTGCTTAAAAACTTTTCCTAGTAGTTTCATACTGGGGACTGTATTAGACAAGGGATTTTGGCGAAAATCGATGAAAATAACAGGGATGCCCATTTTTTCTAATAAGTTAATGGTGTTGCTGCTATCCAGTTTGGGTTTCAGGCCAATATCAAAAATAACCAGATCGGGCGAATAAGTCATGGCTTTTTCGACACTGAAATCACTGGTGTAAGGGTTAGGAAAGACCGGAATGTTCCTTAATTGAGGAAATTTCTTTTCGTAGGCAGTGGCAAGGTCAGGCGCTTTTTTCTCCAGTGCATTATCCCACGCAACAATGCCTTTAAGTGGCTCTGAGGGATGTAAAATATTTAGGGCAATAAGTACCCGGCTATCAGCCAGCATGGCTCGTTCAACAGGCGCATTGACTGTGACTGTGCGACCGGCAACATCTTTGACTGTAATTTTTTCTGCCTGAGCATATAACGGTAATGATATGAATAATGCAGATAGGAAATATTTTATAACGTTATGAATAGAAGGCATTTTTTCTCCTTTTGTCATAATTCATCTTCATTTTGATGCCAATTTTTGATGCCAATGATGAAAAGTTAATAAAGACAGCCCATTGATATAACATAAAAACAGCGTCTGGATACTAACTGATTGGAATTTATTTATCGTTAATTCAGCAAGGTAATCAATAAGGAAATTATGAATATCCCTGATTTAATAATAAAAATTTTTATTAGAACGACTTACTTGTTCACCATCTGCTATTATTACCCTATCGGTAATAGGCGGGGTTGAGCATGAAAAAATTGTTGGCAATTTGTTTATTGGGTGTTGCATTGGTGGGGTGTGATAATCAACTCAAAATTGATGGAACAAACGAAATAGCGGCAAAAATATCCATTGAGAAAATCAGAGATACTTTACCAGAAGATAAAAAATTACAATTTGATGATTCATTAAATATTACCATGATAAATAATATCGACTTTGATGATTTGTTCAAGGATAACAAGAATGGGAATATCAAATATGGAGATATCCAAAAGTTAGAACAGCGATTTTATCAATCCCTTAATGGGAAAACGGCAGATCAGGTTATTGAAGAAGCAGAAAAAATTAAAGCGCATGGTGTGAACAGTAGATAACGATATTCGTAGCCCACCTATGGTGATATTGCGCAAGATTGCTTAATAAGGTGCTCTGATTGCGGGGGCATCTTGTTGTTTATGTTGGTTTCAATAATATTAATTTTTCTCCACATTGCCGACAAACGTAGCAACTCTTTCCTTTAAGGACTTTGTTGTGTTGTCTTATTGTCAGCTCATGTTGCTGGCAGTGACAAGTGTAAGTGAACATTTTACTGCGAACAGAATTGACTGAAAATTGATGTGTCCGGTTAGCCGGAACTTTAAGCACGGTTTCCATAAGGAAACGCCACTCTTTTCCGTGTGGAACGACTTTGCCAAACTGATGATAAGCCAATAAGTGGGCTAGTTCATGAGGGATCACTTGATCAATAAATGCTTGCTGATTTTCTATCAACAAAACTGGATTCAGGCGGATTTCCCAATCTTGCAATCGGGCGCTGCCTGCGATTGTGCCTCTCTGCCGATAGGTTACGCAGGGTTCAGGAAAAGACTTTTGCAGAAAATCACTTGCCAGTGCCAGCTTTTGTCTCATGGTACGCATAACAGCTTGCTGTAAGAAAAGAGGAACTCTGACGGATTTCATCACGGTTACATACTGTATTTTTGATATAAAATTGATTGTAACTGGCTGACTGGTTATAAAAAAACCCGCAGAACATTTGCGGGTTTTGTCGATTAGCAAAGAATTATTTCAGTCCTGCTGCTGAACGCAGAATTTCTGCTTTATCTGTTGCTTCCCACGGGAATTGTTCACGACCAAAATGACCGTATGCCGCAGTATCACGATAGATCGGGTGCAGAAGATCCAGCATCTTAATCAAACCGTAAGGGCGCAAATCAAAGAATTCACGTACTAACTGAGTCAACGTTGCAGTTGGCACTTTCTCTGTTCCGAATGTTTCTACCATGATGGATGTTGGTTCTGCAACACCGATAGCATAGGACACCTGGATCTCACAGCGATCAGCCAGACCGGCTGCAACAATATTTTTGGCAACATAACGTGCTGCATAGGCAGCAGAACGGTCAACTTTGGATGGATCTTTACCTGAGAATGCACCGCCACCATGACGAGCCATACCACCGTAGGTGTCTACGATGATCTTACGGCCAGTCAGACCACAGTCACCCATTGGCCCGCCAATCACGAAACGACCCGTTGGATTGATGAAATATTTGGTCATTGGAGTCAGCCATTCAGTTGGCAGTACAGGCTTGATAATTTCATCCATCACGGCTTCTTGCAGCACTTTTTGATCGATATTTTCGGCATGCTGGGTAGAAAGCACAACGGCATCAATACCGACGATTTTGCCGTTATCGTACTGGAATGTGACCTGACTTTTCGCATCAGGGCGTAGCCATGGCAGGGTGCCATTTTTACGAACTTCAGCCTGACGCTCAACCAAACGGTGTGCATAAGTGATAGGTGCCGGCATGAAAACATCGGTTTCATTGGTCGCATAGCCAAACATCAAGCCCTGATCACCTGCACCTTGCTCCAGAGGATCTGCGCGATCAACACCCTGATTGATATCAGGAGATTGTTTACCAATTGCACTGATAACGGCGCATGAGCTGGCATCAAAACCCATATCTGAGCTGGTATAGCCAATTTCACGTACTGTACGGCGAGTAATTTCTTCGATATCAACCCAAGCACTGGTAGTGATTTCGCCACCCACCATGACCATGCCAGTTTTAACATAAGTTTCGCAGGCAACACGCGCTTTAGGATCTTGTTCTAAGATTGCATCAAGGACGGCGTCGGAAATTTGATCGGCAATTTTGTCTGGATGTCCTTCTGAAACAGATTCAGAAGTAAAAAGATGTGTTGTCATTATATTTTATTACCTTAAATATAATCTTGGTTTAAGGGTAGATGTTTTACCATCTAGATGGCTATTTTAAGTTACTCTTGCTAAGGTTACCAGTCTTTTTAATTTTAAATATCTTTAATGGTGTGACATTTTAGTTTCCATTACTAAAAACTATGGGTTTGTTAGCCCCATTTAAATCAATTTCATTTTGCAATTTTATTGGATTGAAGGTATAAACTGCGCGCGTAGCATAAGTCATTATTTGCACTTGAAGTTACAGGCTTTGCAGGAGATGTACAGGTGTCCTGCTTCTCAATTGAGAAACGGCTTGCGATAGGTGAGCCATGTGGGGTGAATGGGGTTATGAACCATTATCTGCTGATTATTAACGGCCAACAGCCACATTGTGCCATTGATGTATCCACATCTTGTTTCTTCCTTTCAGATATGAATTCATTTCGATGTTACCCGCAGTATATAAGCAAGCAGGCAATATCGAGTTGGCATCATGTAGTCACACAGTAAGTATATTGTTTAGTTTCTTCTAAACGTTCCTATAATCTTAGAGCATGCTGTTCCCTGACATTTTTTAATGCGCAAGATACGCACGATAAAATAGTGTCTTGGGTGATTGACTTTACAGGTGAAGGCAAACCTCGACTCCATGTAAGGAGACTGCCATGAATGATAATATCGCTCGCAAAATGCGACAGACCTATAACATCGCATACTGGGGCGGCAGTTATTACTATGTCAATGATCTGGGCAATGTTAGTGTTTGTCCAAACCCTGATTTGCCGGAAGCTCAGATTGAGCTTGCCGATTTGGTGAAAAAAGTTCAGGAAGAAAAAAAACAGCTACGCTTACCGGCGTTGTTTTGTTTTCCCCAGATTTTGCAACATCGTCTGCGTTCCATTAATGCAGCGTTCAGACGTGCGCGTGAATCTTACGGTTATAAAGGGGATTATTTTCTGGTGTATCCGATCAAGGTCAATCAGCATCGCCGTGTTATTGAAACACTGGCAAACGCTGATGAACCTGTTGGATTGGAGGCAGGCTCTAAAGCGGAATTAATGGCAGTATTAGCTCATGCTGGTATGACAGGTACTGTAATTGTCTGTAATGGTTATAAGGATCGCGAATATATTCGTTTGGCGTTGATCGGTGAAAAGCTGGGACACAAAGTGTATCTGGTTATCGAGAAGATGTCTGAGATTGAGATGGTGCTGGAAGAAGCTAAACATCTCAATGTGATCCCCCGCTTGGGCGTTCGGGCGCGTTTGGCGTCTCAAGGTTCAGGTAAATGGCAGGCCAGCGGCGGTGAAAAATCCAAATTTGGTTTGGCGGCGTCACAGGTATTGCAATTGGTTGAAACCCTGCGTTCAGCAGGCCGGTTGGACAGTTTACAACTACTGCATTTCCATTTAGGTTCCCAATTGGCAAATATCCGTGATGTGGCAACTGGTGTACGTGAATCTGCCCGTTTTTACGTCGAACTGTCTAAACTGGGTGTCAATATTCAGTGCTTTGACGTTGGCGGTGGTTTGGGCGTTGATTATGAAGGCACACGCTCTCAGTCAGAATGTTCCGTTAACTACGGCCTGAATGAATACGCGAATAACGTTATTTGGGGAATTGGTGACGCATGTGAAGAACATGGCTTGCCTCATCCAACCGTTATTACGGAATCCGGTCGCGCATTGACTGCCCACCATACGGTTTTGGTCTCTAATGTTATTGGGGTAGAACATAATGAGTTTACCGAAACAACGCCGCCAGCCGAAGATGCCACACGTCCTCTGACCAGCCTGTGGGAAACATGGTTGGAAATGCAGTCTGACGGTAGCCGTCGTTCCCTGCGTGAGTGGCTGCATGACAGCCAGTTTGACCTGCACGAAGTTCATACCCAATATGCCCACGGTATGTTGAGTTTGTCGGATCGGGCATGGGCAGAAGAACTGTATTTAAATATTTGCCGCCACATTCAGCAGGATCTTGATCCAAGCAACCGTGCTCATCGTCCGATCATTGATGAATTGCAAGAACGCATGGCAGATAAATTCTATGTGAATTTCTCGTTGTTCCAGTCGATGCCGGACGCATGGGGAATTGATCAGTTATTTCCTGTCCTGCCAATTGAAGGATTAGATAAGCCACTGGATCGTCGTGCTGTTCTGCTGGATATTACCTGTGACTCTGACGGTACGATTGATCATTATGTTGACGGCGATGGTGTGGCAACAACAATGCCAATGCCCGCTTACGATCCAGAAAATCCACCATTGATTGGTTTCTTTATGGTTGGGGCGTATCAGGAAATTCTGGGTAACATGCATAATCTGTTTGGCGATACAGCAGCTATTGATGTTTATGTTGCAGAGAATGGTACGGTGACTTATCGGCAGAGCGAAGAAGGTGATTCTGTCGCCAATATGCTCCAATATGTCAAACTGGAGCCGCAGGTACTGTTGACCCACTTCCGTGATCAGGTGAAATCGGCCGATCTGGATGAAAATTTGCAGGAGCAATTCCTGCAAGAGTTTGAAAGTGGCCTGTATGGTTACACTTATTTGGAAGATGAGTAATTTTGATTAGTCATTGATCCTTATGAATAGTCATTCTTAATCATGTGTTTTATGTAATGATTTTGAATGGCTATTTTTTTCTCCTGATGGAGAACCTTATGGTATGTTGAAGGTGAGTTTAAAAATCGTAGCATAGATATAGATACCGGAGAGTTCTGTGTGGAATAATCACTTTATTCGCAATCGTATAAAAATAGAGGATAAAATGGCTCAATCTTTATTAACTTATATATTGGCTATAAAATCGTTATCCTCGGCTGTTAAAATCATTTCAGAAAATGAAACAGTTAATTTTTTAACAGATGAAACTTCTACCATTGAAGATAAAGAAATTATTTATACATTTGATAACGGAGTAAGAGTGCTTTATCTGGAAGAATCCGAAAAACTGGATAACGAATATATTGAACAATTATGCCAGGAGAAATGGATGAGTTATAAGATATTAGATAGTAACGGATTGACAATTACTCCTCGCGAAAAAAATTTCTATAATATATGTCAGGAAAAATATTGGATTAAAAGCCAGATGCTCTTCAGAAAACTTCCATTGATTTACCTTTGATAATGGTAAAGAGATAGCATCTTAAATCATTAAGTTGGATTCTGCCAAAGATATCCTTTATCTCCCGCATTAATATTCTTTCTTTAACTCCTCTCGTATGCTTAAGGTAACCGTCTGTCACCGTGTTTGGGGGAGTTTGTAACTTGTTTTTTATCCTGGAATTGGTAGCCATCTTCGCAAGTACCTTAAATGCCTGTTTGATATTTTGTGGGATGAACTTCTCAAAGTTGTGGCAAGCAGAAAACATGTCTAATACTATATGATTAGTCGTTAAGCGGAAGATGTTTTGGGAATTTTTCTTGTTTGTACGTGAAAAGTGCGCATTTGTTTCTTTCGTTTTGGATTGATTGCTAACATTTTGTTTTATTTGAATTTAAAATGATAGCGTATTTGGAAGATTAATCTTCTGGCGTAAATAAGCCTCCGTGCCGCTCGTTATTACCCGCCATTGAATATTGTCAATATTGGGTACTGATAATAAGCTGGTATGGGACTTTTGAGGATATATCATGAGTATTAGCTCCTTAGGAAACCAAATTGATAATTCTTTGGTTTCAAATGCCTTTGGCTTCCTGCGTTTTCCGTTGAACTTTCAACCCTATTCCAGTGATGCGGAATGGGTGATTACCGGTATTCCTTTTGATATGGCAACATCGGGACGCGCGGGTAGCCGCCACGGGCCGGCTGCCATTCGTCAGGTATCGACTAATCTGGCGTGGGAAAGCAGCCGTTGGCCGTGGAACTTTAACTTACGTAAGCGCCTGAATGTGGTGGATTGCGGGGATCTGGTATTTAACTTCGGTGATGCCCAGGATATGAGTGATAAGTTGCAGGCACATGCTGAAAAGGTGCTGGCATCGGGTAAACGTATGCTGTCTTTCGGTGGTGATCATTTTGTCACTTTGCCACTGTTGCGTGCCCATGCGAAACACTTCGGCAAAATGGCGCTGATCCATTTTGATGCTCATACGGATACTTATCCAAATGGCAGCAAATTTGATCATGGTACGATGTTTTACCATGCACCCAATGAAGGGCTGATAGATCCTCATCATTCAGTACAAATCGGTATTCGTACTGAACATGATACTAATAACGGTTTCACGGTGCTGGATGCTGGTCAGGTTAATGATCGCGGTGTTGATGAAGTTGTTGAACAGATCAAAGCAGTGGTTGGTGATCTGCCAATTTATCTGACATTCGATATTGATTGCCTTGATCCGGCCTTTGCTCCGGGAACAGGAACGCCGGTGATTGGTGGGTTGACATCAGATCGCGCATTGAAAATAGTGCGTGGCTTGCAGCCGCTGAATATCGTTGGCATGGATGTGGTGGAAGTCGCACCGGCTTATGATCAATCCGAAATTACGGCGCTGGCTGCTGCTACCATTGGATTGGAGCTGCTGTACTTGCAGGCTTCTAAGAAAAAGGTTTAGTGTATTGAGCCAATAGATTATTTGTATCTATTGTAAACTGTTTTTGAAGGCTCACTTTGCATGTGGGCCTTTATTTTTATTATTTAATTTTGTGATTAAATTTAACTTACTATATATGTCAGCACTTGTTGTCGGGGCATGAGAGCAAAATTTCCATTAAATTGCGAGCCAGCTTGATACTCATCAGATAATGTTTGCAGCAGTTGGATGCTGACAGAGTGGTCATTACAATTAATGGATGTAATTTCAGCCGCATGGAAATCAAAAAAGCGTTTTACATGGGGATAAAGTGCTTTAAAAAGGCTCTCTTTGATAGAGAACGTAAGGGTGAATGCCTGTTCAAAAGGCAATGCGCATTCCTTCAGTAGTATCACTTCGTTGTTATTGATGATGCTGGATGAAACGCTTTCGACGATGTCTGATTTAATCTCTTGCTCGATATCCACGCCGATTATCCGGTATTGATGACAATGAGCGGCAAACGCAATAGCACAGTTGGTTGAGTGAGAGATGGAGCCACAAATATTGTCAGGCCAGATTGGGGAGCGGTCTTGGGCATTGGTGACCTGAAAATCAGGGTAACCCAAGTTATTTAAAACTTGTTGGGTACAGTAGCGGGCTGCCAGATATTCCGCCCGCCGTTTATTAACTGCATTCTGTAATCTGGCCGGATAGGTAATGCCATATTTATCAAATAAGGTATCCCGATAGCAGGCCTGATCAAAATAGGTTTGCATGATTTGAATATCAGGATGTTCTGGCAGTATTCCTGTTTGTATTTCTTTGAAAAAACTATCATTTATGGTAATAGCTTGGGCAGGGGTAAAAGTGATTTTTTTCATCATGGTTTTTTATTGTTAACTGTAATTATCAGATAGTGGATCATTCGAAAATGGTTATGGCTTGATTTTGCCATATTCTAGTTTTAGTTCACTAATACGCTGACTCTTTTTATACTCTGCCTTGTTATCATTTTTAAAAAAAGAGGTTAATGTGGAAATATTAGTGACAGGTGGAATGGGATATATCGGTAGCCATACTTGTGTTCAAATGCTTGAAGCAGGCATGACGCCGATCATCATTGATAATCTGTGCAATGCCAATCGTGAAGTGCTGGCGCGAATTGAGGCATTGACTGGTGTTCAGCCCCTGTTTTATGAAGGGGATATTCGTGATGAATCATTTCTTGATGCTATTTTCGCCCGCCATCAAATTCAGTCGGTTATTCACTTTGCCGGATTGAAAGCTGTTGGTGAATCTGTCGCTAAACCTATCGAATATTATGACAACAATGTCAATGGAACGCTGGTACTGGTGCGTAGCATGCACAAAGCGGGCGTAAAAAGCATTATTTTCAGTTCATCCGCAACGGTATATGGCGATCCTGATATCGTACCGATTACTGAACAATCTGCTGTAGGAAATACGACGAATCCTTATGGCACCAGCAAGTATATGGTGGAGCGCTGCTTGTCTGATCTTCATCATGCAGAAAATGATTGGTCTGTGGTGTTATTGCGTTATTTCAATCCGGTTGGTGCTCATCCGTCAGGTACGATGGGAGAAGATCCCCAAGGTATTCCGAACAACTTAATGCCTTATATTGCTCAGGTTGCGGTAGGCCGTCGGGAAAAACTGTCTGTTTATGGAAATGATTATCTGACTTCTGACGGTACAGGAGTGCGTGATTATATTCATGTGATGGATTTGGCTGACGGACATGTTGCTGCACTCAATGCTGTTGGCAAGAAATCAGGCTTGCATATCTACAATCTGGGAACAGGAAAAGGCACGAGCGTACTGGAAATGGTAGAAGCTTTCAGCAATGCGTGTGGCAAACCAGTTCCTTATGAAATCTGTCCTCGTCGTCCGGGTGATATTGCTGAGTGTTGGTCAAGCCCAGAAAAAGCCGGGCGTGAGTTGGGTTGGAAAGCAAATCGCACCATCGTGGAAATGACCGCAGATGCGTGGCGCTGGCAATCCCAAAATCCCAATGGTTATAGTGTGAAATAACAAAAAAGTGTGAAATAACAAAAAACTCTGGCTCCCGGTGGTGTGGTGAAGATAAAGAAAATCCAATGATGCCAAAGATGCAGTTCAATCCCGTTGATTGTCCACATAGGCGATATAACCCGTTGACGGGGAAATGGATTATTGTCTCACCACACAGGGCCGGGCGGCTGTGTCGTAGCATTGATCGCGCCTGATTTAGTAGAAAGCGTAAAAAAAGCGATCGAACAGCAATACGAAAAGCTAAAACAGGTTTAAAAGCGACTATCAAAAAGGAGTATGACTATGAGTTCTGATCTGCAACAAGCAACGCTATATCAACAAATGCTACACCAACAATGGACAGACGTTGATAATTACCTTAAGAAAACGCTGTTACCCCCATCTCCACATCTTGAACAGACACTTGAATACAATGCCAGCCAAGGGTTGCCAGCCATTGATGTTTCTGCGCTGCAAGGGCAATTTTTGCTGATGATGGTGCAAATAAGTGGCGCAAAACGTATTCTCGAAATTGGTACGTTAGGGGGATATAGTACTCAATGTATGGCAAAGGCATTACCCGATGACGGCCTGCTAATCACACTGGAAAAAGATCCCAGAGTCGCCGCAGTGGCTCAGCACAATATCGAACGTGCGCAGCTTGACCATAAGATCAACGTTATTGTGGGAGATGCCGCTGACACTTTGCAGAAACTAGATACAGAAGCCTCCTTTGATTTGATTTTTATTGATGCTGATAAGCAGAGCAGTTTGTTATATCTCGATTGGGCAATCAAACTAAGCCATCCGGGAAGCGTTATCATCATGGATAACGTGATCCGTGAAGGTGAGATTTTGCATGAGCAGCGTAGTGAGCTTGTTGAGGGAGTGCGTCAGGCACTGGATAGCATGATTAACCGATCCGATGTCACTGTAACTGCCTTACAGACTGTAGGGGACAAAGGTTGGGATGGATTTGCATTATTACGGGTAAATGAACGGGTAAATACGGAAAAAGGGCTTATCCAATAAATTTTTAAATTATGGCAATAATAGGTGACAAAAAGGATGGCTTAGTTTTAATAAACCATCCTTGCTTTAATATTATGGCTTTTGAGTTTCTGCTTTATTTACCGGAGTGGATTTCCGGGCTGACTGACATGCTTTACGTTCACCGGGTTCACGCTCTTGAATGATTTTTGCGGTTTCATCTACGGCAGGAAGGGAAAAGCCCATATCATCATAAGCACCAAAACCAATTAAACGATAACTGTTTAGTGGGGTATCCATTGGGACACGAAACTCTTTTTTCTCTCCCGGTGCCAATGACTGAAATGAATGTACTGCCAGTGCACCCGGCTCACATTTAGCATTAAGAGGCAAAACCGCCAGATAACCACCCGCCACAGGTTGGTCACCTTTATTTTGCAGTGTACCGCCTACAAAAAATTTACCATTTGCGCCCAAGCCCATATGAAACAACAGATGCGCTT
Source organism: Xenorhabdus sp. PB62.4 (assembly GCF_014467285.1). Classification (NCBI taxonomy): domain Bacteria; kingdom Pseudomonadati; phylum Pseudomonadota; class Gammaproteobacteria; order Enterobacterales; family Morganellaceae; genus Xenorhabdus; species Xenorhabdus sp. PB62.4. The sequence goes on from NZ_NKHR01000006.1 coordinate 114,353, forward strand.
CTCCTTTTGCCCATAATGCAGGGGTGAACAAACTGCCCGCTAATAACATTGCACTGTACGTATAACCACGCAATTTCATCTTGATTCTCCTATTCATAAGGTTCTCACATTTCCTGACTGAAATAGGTATTGCAGTGGTTGGCAAAAAAATCAAGCAGTCAATAACCTTGCACATTGATTTAACATGTTTCGCATTGATAACGGCCATTTCTAAAATGCCATTTATTACTTGTGCGGGGATCTAATATCATGTAGACCGGTTTCGTTAGCGTAAATCCCATTTTTGAATATAAAGTGTTTGGTCTGTACCTCTTAAGGTGTTTACCTATCAATATAGAATTAGTTAATTACCTTTTGTTATATGTAGTTTGTATTTATTCTTTCAAATTAATTGCCATGCGGCGTTATTCTTCCCCACTCTAAAAGTTTTTATTCGCAAATTGTACCGATTATCAAGAGGCTAATATGGCAGCACCACGTTCGGTTCTTGAACTTATAGGGAATACACCGTTACTCGAACTTACACATCTGGATACAGGCCCATGCCAGTTGTTTATTAAACTGGAAAACCAAAATCCAGGTGGTTCGATTAAAGATCGTGTTGCGCTTTCAATGATTGAGCAGGCCGAAAAGCAGGGGGTATTGAAGCCGGGAGGCACTATCATTGAGGCTACGGCGGGGAATACGGGTATCGGTCTGGCATTAGTCGCTACGATGAAAGGTTATAAATTGATTTTAGTCGTGCCTGATAAGATGAGCAGGGAAAAAATTTATCACCTGCGTGCTCTGGGAGCGGATGTGCGCCTGACTCGCTCTGATGTGGGAAAAGGGCATCCTGAGTATTATCAGGATTACGCGCTGCGCCTATCGAAAGAAATCAGCGGAGCTTATTATATCGATCAATTCAATAATCCTGCGAATTCATCCGCTCATGTTGCAACGACCGGCCCTGAAATCTGGCAGCAGATGGAACAAAATGTAGATGCTGTAGTCGTTGGTGTCGGTTCCGGCGGTACGCTAGGTGGCCTGAGTCAGTATTTTAAGGAAGTCTCTCCTCAGACTGAATTTGTCCTTGCCGATCCTAAGGGCTCTATTCTTGTCGATTATGTTGAACATGGTCATTATGACGAAGCCGGCAGTTGGTTTGTGGAAGGTATTGGGGAGGATTTTGTCCCACCTCTTGGCGATTTTTCTAAAGTTAATCACGCCTATAGCATTACTGATGCAGAGGCGTTTTCTAGTGCGCGGGATTTATTACTGACAGAAGGCATTTTGGCCGGCTCCTCTTCGGGGACATTGCTGGCTGCGGCACTGCGCTATTGCCGTGCTCAGACAACGCCGAAACGCGTGGTCACGCTTGCTTGTGACAGCGGTAATAAATATTTGTCTAAAATGTTTAATGATTACTGGTTATTGGAGCAGGGCTTACGATCACAGCCAAAAGAAAATAACTTAAGTGATTACATCACCTATCGTTATCGGGATGGTGCGACGATTTCAGTTTCACCGCAAGATACCTTGCAAATTGCTTATGGCCGTATGCGCCTTTATGACATCTCACAGTTACCCGTAATCGAAAACGAACAGGTCGTTGGTATCATTGATGAATGGGATCTCATGAATACGATCCAGGCCAATTTCCACAATTTCTCTCTGCCTGTGACTCAAGCAATGACCAGCCAGGTTCAGACACTTCATAAAAAAGCATCATTGGAGCAGTTAATTGCTACTTTTGATGCCGGTCATGTGGCTTTGATTGTTGATGATAGCAATCAATTCCTCGGCCTTGTAACTCGTACTGATGTGCTGAATACATGGCGTCAACAACTCAATTGAATTCTTTCAGGAATAAATTAATGACTAAGTTTGATACAAAAAGCGTTCATGCAGGCTATGTACCTGATCATACAGGAGCAGTAATGCCAGCAATCTACGCCACCTCGACTTATGCTCAACCCGCACCTGGCGAGCATACAGGATATGAGTATTCCCGTAGTGGGAACCCGACACGTCATGCGTTGGAAAATGCAATTGCTGAGTTGGAGAACGGCACGCGTGGTTATGCTTTTGGTTCGGGTTTGGCCGCGAGTTCGACCATTCTGGAATTGCTGGATAAAGATAGCCATATCATTGCGGTGGATGATCTTTATGGCGGTACTTATCGACTGCTGGAGAAAGTGCGTCGCCGGACGGCGGGTTTACAGGTCACTTACGTTGAAGCAGGAAATACCGCGGCTCTGGAAGCTGCGATTCAGCCCGATACTAAAATGATTTGGGTGGAAACGCCGACCAATCCATTGCTGAAACTGGCTGATTTGGCCGCTATTGCACAGATTGCACAGCGGCACAATATTATCAGTGTTGCGGACAATACTTTCGCTTCCCCTTATATTCATCGCCCGCTTGATTTAGGGTTTGATATCGTTGTTCACTCAGCAACCAAATACCTTAATGGTCATTCTGATGTTGTCGCTGGCCTTGCTGTGGTAGGGAACAACGCTGAATTGGCGGAGCAGGTGGCTTTCCTGCAAAATTCCATTGGTGGCATTCTTGACCCATTCAGCAGTTTCCTGGTCCTGCGTGGTATTCGGACATTGGCGTTGCGTATGGAACGCCATATTGCCAGTGCAGAGAAGATTGCTCATTGGTTGGAACAGCAGCCGCAAGTTGAAAAAGTCTACTATCCGGGCCTGATTTCCCATCCTCAGCATGAACTGGCAAAACGTCAGATGCGTGGCTTTGGCGGTATGATTTCCATTGTACTGAAAGGGGGGGAAGATTATACGCGTCAGGTCATTAAAGAATTGCAATTATTCACATTGGCGGAAAGTCTGGGTGGCGTGGAAAGCCTTGTTGGTCAGCCATTCACTATGACCCACGCATCTATTCCATTGGAAAAACGTCTGGCAGCAGGTATCACGCCACAGTTGATCCGTATTTCAGTGGGCATTGAGAATGCTGATGATTTAATTGCGGATTTATCTCAGGCGTTTGAAAATGCGAGTCTTTAACAGACGGTAAGATAATATAATAAAAAATATGATGCCAAACGATATTTTTTCGTTTGGCATTTTTTTATCTGATTAATTTATAGGGAGATCTCTTAAAAGTAGCATTTCATATATGGAAAAATATCAATCCTGATAATTACTGATCTCGCATTGAGAATAAGATATATTTAATCTCAATCAGGAATATATACTCAATAGCTGACAGGCGGCATGTAAAACTTCAGTTTGAAAGAGGGTATATGGTTAAGGGTATTAAAAGAGGATAATCAATTATGGCAATTCTAGATATACTGACAATTCCGGATGAAAGGCTAAGACAAAAATGTGTCGATGTTACTGATTTTGACAAAGTTCAGACGTTAATTGATGACATGTTGGAGACAATGTACAACACCGATAATGGTATTGGTTTGGCAGCGCCACAGGTTGGTCGGAAGGAAGCTGTTTTGATTATCGATTTTTCGCCAAACCGTGATCAACCGTTGGTTTTGATCAACCCCAGGATTGTTGAAAAAGAACGTCGTGTGTTGAATCAGGAAGGCTGTCTGTCGATACCGGGGTATTACGCAGATGTCGAACGGTTTGAAAGAGTGAAAGTAGACGCATTCGATCGGCATGGTAAATCAGTTACAGTAGAGAGCGAAGATTTTTTATCGATTGTTATGCAGCATGAAATCGATCACTTACATGGTATTCTTTTCACCGATTATTTATCTCCCTTGAAGAGACAAATGGCACTGAAAAAAGTAAAAAAATATCTTAATAGCAGGAAAAGCTAACAAATAGAGAATAAAAAAATAAGTGATTATTTCTTAATGACATCGTATTTTTTCCTATGTTGGATTTGTACATGTCATTGTTATCCAAGTGACTAATGATAAATATACGTAAAAAATCTTAAAATTCAGTTATCGGATGCAATAATCAGCATATTGTCTTTTAAAATGTCACTGTTACCTTTTAAGGCCTCTTATCATTGTAACCAATTGTGATCAATGTTATACCCAAGAAATTCCAGATTGCAGCTAACAAAAAGGTCATTTAAAAGGTGTGGACTGAAATGTTGGAAGGAATATCGGATAGAATTTAAATGATTTGATGTTAATGATATAGGCAGAGGAATAATTGTGACCGGAACAGGTGATATTGCATATTATCAACAACCTAATTTTTCCATTGAACTGAGTCTGATAGATACAACGGATGCTAAAGAGGGTACTTATTTGATGATACTGGATGCAGAGGGCATTAGAAATGCCCGGGTATCCTCAGCTAAAGTTGGTGGTGAAATCGAATATGTTAATATTCCATCAACTGCCAGCAGCAACAAGGTGGTATGTGCTCTTTATATCAAAGATAAGGGTAATGGCAGTTACCCACTGGTTGGCACTATTTACCTTAACTATCATCCACTATCAGAACTTGTTGATATTGCTACAGTAAAGATTTCTCCAGAATCTCAATTAGGCTTAAATGTAGATAGAGTGGATCGCACCAAGTTTAATTTTAAACTAAAAGCAAAATAGAGAATTCAGGGGTTTTCCAGCGGTGGTCAGTCAAAAGGCCACCGAATAATTGCATGATTTATTTGTTATGTACCGTGGGGTAAAACGATTTAGTGATGAAGGTGATTGCCATCTGGTAGGAGTGTGCACCGACTGCCAAGCGGTGCCACTGACACCGCTATAATCTGTACAGAATTTATTATTTTTTGTCTGCTGCGATACGATCACGAACGTGTTGAGCACGCTCCTTTGAAGGCGGGTGTGAATCAAACATGCTGGTTTCACCACTGCCCAGTTTAGCCAGTTTCTCGAAGCTGGTTGCTAAACCTTCAGTTTTGAGATTGCGTTTTTTCAGCAGATCATAAGATAAGTCATCAGCCTGACTTTCCTGATGCTGCGAGAACTGCGAGTTGATCAGCTTTTCGCCCAGTGCTGCAAGCTGAGAATCGCTCAGTTGTGCGGCTACACCACCGGCTGATGCGGCTGCGGTACGTGCAGCAACTGTAGCATAAGCAACCTGCATTGCTTTACGGGTGTGGCCCAGTGCAACGTGACCCATTTCATGGCCCAGAACGCCTTCGACTTCATTGTCGTTCATCATGTTCATCAGGCCGCTGTATACACGCACACAACCGTTAGCCATTGCCCATGCGTTCACATCATTAGTCAGATAAACTTTATAGTTAACGGGTGTACCGTTAATTTCGTTACCCAATGCTTTGGCGATTTTGTTCAGACGTTTAGTGTATTGGCTGGATGCCGGAGCAACTTTATTCTGTGCATCCATATCCTTACATGCTTGGTCAGACAACTGTTTGACATCAGAATCACTTAGTGTCGCCGCCTGGAACAACTGCATTCCGGAGTGAGCCAGCATTCCCTGATCAATATTCTTACAACCTGTCAGAATTACAGCAGAAACAGCTACTGCAACAAGAGTTTTAATTTTCATCAATTTGTTTTTCCTTTGCAATACATGCAACTATAGTATTTTAAGAGCATTAAAGACTATGAATTTTGCTAAAAATAACAATAGGAATAAACGCCAATATTTATGATTATGTGAATTCGGTAACATTTTTTAAAAAAATAACTAAATCATAAGCAAAATAATTTAGTTTAAATTTTTTTAATAAATCTATTGACGTTTTTCCTCTTTGGGTTACGCCATCAAAGATCTTGTGGCGGGGAATGCGGTGATATACTAGTGAGCAAGATCCTGATGATGGTATAGATAAATATCTCACAATATTAAATTGTGAGTTTCTTCGGTATTACAAGAAAAAATGACGAGCCAATAATGGTGCCGTAAAATTTTTCTTTAAATAAAAACCTCTGGGGAGTGTCATGATGGGCTGACCATATTCTCCTATTGCTTCTGTCAGTGCCCGGCTATTAGCTGCTTTGGGACGCAATTGTAGTACTTCACCATGGCGGGCAGTAATGCTCTCAACTTTACCCAATACAATGAGATCCATGAGTTCCTCCCAATCGTGTCGCAGTAACTCTTCTTCAATGGCATTCGGGCTCCAAAGTAACGGAGAACCCACGCGGCGTTCCGAAAGTGGAATGCTTCTTTCCCCTTCAACAGGTATCCACAGAACACGGGACAATTTACGTCTGACATGACAGTTTTCCCATGTAATACCACTGTTACCTGTTAAAGGCGCAACGCAGACAAAGGTTGTTTCCAATGGGAAGCCTTTGCTATCCACAGGGATCGTTTTTAGTTCGATACCGATATGCTCAAAATCCTGTTCAGGTTTACTGCCTGCACTTGCACCTAAATAATATTCAAGCAACATACCGACCCAACCTTTATCACGTTTTAAATCAGGAGGAATGGGGAGTTTTGCCTGCGCAGCAAGTTCACCCATAGAGAAACCTGCCAGAGAACGGGCGCTATCGAATAATTGTTGTTCGTTTTCAGGTGATGCCGGAGGAGTAAAGTACATGTTATAAACTATATTTTTGACTGGTTAAAAAATGCTCTTGTTGATTATTGGCGATCATTGATAACTCATCATTACGATGATTGTTTTGATAATAGCATGATATAGAAGATCTTTTAATTTATGTTCTCTGCATTAAAAATAGACTTGTTATGATTGTTCACCTATTCCCAGTGATAATAAACAGGATCTTACACCATGTTATCCACAGATTTATGGGATAAGTGGTAAAAAGTGAGATCACTGGTTTGATTTACAGCGCTAATGAATGCTGTTTTCTACAAAAATAGGCGATTTTTGTTTAACTAAAAGGCATATCCTGTGGATAAATTCACCATTGGTTGATATTTGCTCAGTGTGAGCAAATCTGAAAACTTTAATGTGTGACATACCTTATATAAAGGGACATAAAATGTATTAACATAATGAAAAATAATGGGTATTTATTGACGCTTATTGAGCGATAGAAAACAGACAATAAAAGTATACCCGCTTTACCCCTCACTTTTTCACATACATATCCACAGAAAAAGTGAATAAAATGGTTCTTGTCAGACAATAAATGTTTATAACTTTAGCTTTTCCTGTGAATTATCCTTCTGGGAGCGTAAACCATGCAGATTTAAAATCAAACCAGCCAAAGGTATTCATTTTTACCCCTCTCATGCTGCGTTGGCCTTGTAATTCGAGCCAATGATGGAGTAGAGGATGCAGCCAATGTTGATCAATCATGTTTTCACACCATTCTTCGACAGATAAACCGTTTTTTCTCCATAAAGATGCTTCGACGCTGATAAAAGGGAGCACAAGGAACGGATGTGACGACGTGAGCAATGAAGAATATCTGCCAGTGATTGCAAGGTGGTTTCAGTCTTTTTGCCTTGATAATGTTGCCATAATCGGATGAATTGTTGTTGTAAGAGCGGGGGCGGCATAAAAGGGGAACTCCACTGATTTTTTCATCAATTTTTATTTCCTTATATTAAGCCGATAATGAACCGGAATTAAAGTCGTTCAGGGGAGCGGATTTTTCTCACTGGCTCCTGATTTTTTTGAGTAATGGTATTTTTACCAGCCAGTAAGATAACTTACTGGCTCTTTTCATTAAACTCCCTCGGTGATATAGCGTGCAATGATATCACCTATTTCATCGGTACTGACTGTTTTGCCATTACCGGCTAAGTCTGCGGTACGATAACCTTGCTCCAAAGCATGATTGATGGCTTGTTCAATGGCATCTGCTGCTTCATTGTGCCCAAGGCTATAACGCAGTAACAGGGCGGCGGATAATATTTGTGCAATCGGATTGGCAATGTTTTTGTTTGCAATATCAGGAGCCGAACCGCCCGCAGGCTCATATAAACCAAAACCTTTTTCATTCAGGCTGGCAGAAGGCAGCATTCCCATTGAGCCGGTGATCATGGCACATTCATCGGATAAAATATCGCCAAAAATATTGGAGCACAGTAGGACGTCAAACTGAGCAGGATCTTTGATCAACTGCATGGTGGCGTTATCAATGTACATATGGCTGATTTCAATGTCAGGATAATCTTTGGCGATTTCACTGACAACTTCACGCCATAATACGGAACTTTGCAAAACATTTGCTTTATCAATCGATGTGACTTTATGACGGCGCTGGCGGGCAGCTTCAAAAGCAATGCGGGCGATCCGTTCTATCTCAAAACGGTGATAGATCTCAGTATCAAAGGCACGTTCATATTTTCCTTCGCCTTCACGTCCTTTTGGCAGCCCGAAATAGATACCGCCAGTCAGTTCACGGACACATAATATATCAAAGCCTTTTGCCGCAATATCATGGCGAAGCGGACAAAATGATTCTAACGCCGAATATAAACGGGCTGGCCTTAAGTTACTGAATAATTTGAAATGTTTTCGTAATGGCAATAATGCGCCACGTTCTGGCTGCTCGATGGGGGGCAAATGTTCCCATTTAGGGCCACCGACGGAACCAAATAAGATCGCATCCGCTTTTTCGCAACCTGCAATGGTCTCTTTAGGCAAAGGGCAACCATGGCGATCAATGGCTATTCCTCCGACATCATATTCACTGGTTGTAATACGGATATTGAAGCGGTTACGGATCGCATCCAACACTTTATAGGCTTGTTTCATTACTTCGGGGCCAATGCCGTCACCGGGCAAAACAGCAATGTGGTACTGAGTAACCCCTTGCTTGCCGGAAATGGCATGGCTTGAAATAGATTGGTTTGAAGGCATGATTATGCAGTTTCCTTTGTGTTGTTATCCTGAGAATTGTTCTGGCTGTAATTTTGCGTATCATTTTGGAATATACGCTGTTTTTCCTTTTCTACTTGTTCTGCCTGCCAGATGCTATTCAGCACGTGGATCATGGCCCTGGCGGAAGATTCAATGATATCGGTTTCTAATCCCATTCCGTGAAAACGACGGCCAAGGCACTCCACAATAATATCAACCTGACCAAGGGCATCTTCCCCCTGCCCTTTACCGGATAATTGATAGGAGATTAATTTAAGTGGATAACCTGTAATTCGGCTGATGGCCTGATAAACAGCATCAACGGTACCGTTACCGGTAGAGGCTTCAGATTTGATTTCATCCCCACAGGCCAGGCGCACAGTTGCAGTAGGAACTACGTTGGTGCCGGACTGGATACTGAAATAATCCAGACGGTAATGTTCATGTTCTTGCTGCTGCTGGTTGATGAATACCAATGCTTCCAAATCGTAATCAAACACTTGTCCTTTTTTGTCTGCCAATTTCAAGAACGCTTGATACAAGGCATCCAGATCATAGTCATGTTCCTGATAACCCATTTCGGTCATGCGGTGTTTCACTGCGGCACGACCAGAGCGTGAAGTCAGGTTTAACTGGGTATCTTTCAGGCCGATGGACTCTGGCGTCATGATTTCGTAAGTTTCGCGATTCTTCAGGACGCCGTCTTGATGAATGCCGGATGAGTGAGCAAAGGCGTTACTGCCAACAACGGCTTTATGTGCGGGGATCGGCGTATTGCAGATTTGGCTAACCAATTGGCTGGTACGGTAGATTTCCTTGTGGTTGATATTAGTGTGAACCCCCAACATTTTCTGGCGTGTTTTGATTGTCATGATCACTTCTTCCAGTGAACAGTTTCCAGCGCGTTCCCCCAATCCGTTAATGGTACCTTCTATCTGCCGCGCACCGGCCTGAACAGCGGTAATGGAGTTAGCCACAGACATACCCAAATCGTCATGGCAATGGACAGAAATGATCGCCTTATCAATATTGGGTACACGATCAAATAAGGTACTGATAATACCGCCGAATTGGTACGGAGTTGTGTAACCAACGGTGTCGGGGATGTTGACAGTGGTTGCGCCAGCGTTGATTGCTTGTTCGACAATCCGGCACAAATTGTCGATATTTGTACGGCCGGCATCTTCACAGGAGAACTCAATATCATCAGTGTACTTGCGCGCTCGTTTTATTGAGCGGACAGCCATTTCGACAACATCATCAAAGGTTCTTTTCAGTTTGTGTTCGACATGCAGATTGGAGGTAGCCAGAACCATGTGCAAGCGGAAAGCTTCTGCGACTTTCAGGGCTTCGGCAGCAACATCAATATCATTATCAACGCAGCGGGATAAAGCACAGATACGGCTGTTTTTGATTTCACGAGCGATGGTTTGAACTGATTCAAAATCCCCGGGGGAAGAAACTGGAAAACCGGCCTCAATGATATCGACTCCCAGTCTTTCCAGTGCGTAAGCGATTTGCAGTTTTTCTTTCACACTCAAGCTGGCTTGTAATGCCTGCTCTCCATCACGCAGTGTGGTATCGAAGATAATAACTTGCTGGCTCATGTTGTGCTCCTGTCAAATAGGCGATGATGTTTTATTCTTGTACGTCGTCCAGGTAAAAAAAAACCCGCGCCATGCGCGGGTTTTTTGTTTCTGGTGGAGGTTAACTTAACTTTTACCTGCACCCACCAGCATACCGCGCACATTGAAGGCGATAAGTAGTAGGCTTAGTAGGCGAATGGAAAGAATCATGTAAGTTAACCTTTATAAATTTGTTAATTGGGTTTTAACTGTCCGTTTATTTATAGATACGTTATCTGAAAAACAATGTCAAGCATGATAAATATGAATTCAGAGTTAAATATGCTCATCATTGGTTGTTTATTGAACATGGTTTGGATTTGGTGACTATTTTTTACATTTTTAGCGATGTTTTTATCTATTTTTCATATCTATATATGGAGTAAAATCCGGCACTGATGGATGATAAATGTGTAGTCTGTTATTTTAACCTGTCGTTTTTACGTGGTTTTTAATACGATCGTTTAAATATGACGGTATAAAAACGGATATGCACTGATGGATTTGAGGGAACAAAGATAAGATGGGTTTTAGCTATCGTGTTTTTAGGTATCGTGTTTTTAGGTATCGTGTTTCTAGGTATAGTGTTTTTAGATTAATAAATCATAACCATGTAGAATATTAATAAATTGTGTCTCGATGTATTAGAAGAACTAATTTCTGATTAATACTTTGGATTATTTTTCTGATAGAAAATATTAATAGAGAGTTCTGATAACTAGTTGGAATACAGTCATTTTATTATGAATTGTTTCTGCTCTCCATTCTGTCATTATTGGCTGCTCGTTTCGAAAGTAAGTCGTTAGTGTAAGTTGGGTTATTTCTATTCATATATAACGCATTAATATTCATGCTTATAAAAATATTACGGTTACGTAGATAAGAAGGCATTGGTTGTGCTTATTTATTTTTTGTACAAGGACGAATCTCAATTTGCTTTCCAACAAATTGGGATAATTGATCTTATTAATTGGTAAGGCGGTTTGAATGTCAAAATGTTGCATTCAAAAATCGTCAGTATTCCATTATTTAATGAGATCACTGCTATAAGTTTAGTGGAGTGAAATAATGACTGAATACAACTTAGTAACTACAGGAAAAAAAGAATCATGCGATGTTCAATTGCGCAGTGTAGATCTCAATTTGCTTACTGTTTTTGATGCTGTAATGCAAATGCAGAATATCACACGTGCAGCTCAGGCATTAGGAATGTCACAACCGGCTGTCAGTAATGCAGTAGCACGTTTGAAGACCATGTTTGATGATGAATTATTTGTTCGTTATGGGCGGGGTATTCAGCCAACGGCCAGAGCAAAACAGCTCTTCGGGCCACTCAGACAGGCACTTCAAATCGTTCATAATGAATTACCCGGAGTGGGGTTTGATCCTGATAATAGCACAAGGGTATTTAACCTCTCTATTTGTAGCCCGCTTGATATTCGTCTGGCTGCTCAAATTGTCGGACAAATAAAAAAACATTCTTCAAATATAGAAGTTGTCATTAAAACACAAATTAGTGGTGATATTGAAAAGCAATTAAAATATCAGGAAATAGAATTCGTCATCAGTTATACCCAATTAGAATCCCCTGATTTTCATAATTATCCTTTGTTTAATGATGAGTTGGTTTTGGCAGTTTCTAATCATCATCCCAGAATTGGAAAACGAATTACCCAGCAGCAATTGCAGGAAGAAAGACATGCTATTGTTGCATTGGAGAATGCAGATTCATTCAGCAAGCCTTACTATGAGAGCAAAGAATTATTGCGTTCTGTTTCTTATCAGGGCACGGATCTAAATAGTGTTCTTAATATCGTATCCCAGACTTACTTAGTCGCTATCGTACCAAAATGGATGGTAGAGCATTACTCTGAACAGCTAAATATCTGTTCCGTACCTTTGCCTAATGGTCAAATTTCTCGCCCTTGCTATTTGATATGGCATGGTTCAACAGATCGAGATAAAGGCCATCAGTGGATGAAATCACTGCTGAGCCATCTTGGCGAACGGGAATAAAATAAAAGGGATGAAGAGCCCTGTTCTGGTAATGATGACTGGCATAGGGCTCTTAGTCTTTTACTCTTCTTACGACATTTATCTCTGTTTATCTGTAGTTATTCGACAAATCCTGCAAGTATTTTCTCCTTCAGAGGGAGAAGATATTTAAAATACACTTCCCCCTTTTACTAGGAATAGGTAGACTGCGTTGAAATAGCTAACATCTGTAAGCTGAAAAGTAGGCAGCATGCTTGCTGAGTACGCAGAATGAAAATATTTATACAGGAATATATTGTGATAACAGACTCTCTGCATTCCTATCACTTGGTTAACCGATTACAGCAACAAGCCAATGAATCTCCGGAAAAAATTGCATTCCGACAATGGTCGTCATCAGAGCAGCTCGAAATGAGTTGGCGTGAAGTCGGGTGTACAACGAAATCCGTGGCAAGGGCGTTGCTGTCATTGGGGGTGGAAGTGCAGGGAAAAGTCGGCATTTTTGCACAAAACTGTATGGCGTGGTCATTAGCTGATTTGGCTATTCTGCAGCTCAGGGCTGTGACAGTACCGCTTTATGCAACCAGTACCTGCGAGCAAGCGGCATTTATTCTCAAGGATGCAGGCGCGAAAATACTGTTTGTGGGTGGACAGGAGCAATATGATGTTGCAATGCCATTGATTGAATTGTGTCCCGAACTTTCTCATCTTATTGTTATGGATGAGTCTGTGGATTTAAAGGGATGCCCGCAAGCAATATATTTATCAGCTTTCATTGACAATGACCACGCACAATATCAGCCAGAACTTGATAGCCGTATTGCTGCTCAGGATTTGGATGATCTTTTCACCCTAATCTATACCTCTGGTACAACGGGGGAACCCAAGGGAGTCATGTTGGATTATCGCAATATTGCTTCTCAGCTTTACCTGCATGACCAAAGATTGACCTTGACGAAACAGGATGTGTCCCTCTGTTTTTTACCATTGTCCCATATCTTCGAACGGGCATGGAGCTATTATGTCATACATACTGGAGCCCTGAATGTCTATTTGACTGATACAAATCTTGTCCGTGAGGCAATGGTTGATGTGCGTCCAACGGTTATGTGTTCTGTTCCCCGTTTTTATGAAAAAGTACATGGTGCAATCTTGGGGAAAGTTTCTCAGGCTCCTGTTTTGCGCAGAATGATTTTTAATTGGGCATTAAAGCGTGGCGAAAACCACTGGATGCGTCAGCAACAGAACAAAAAAGGTTGTCCATTTACGCGTTGCAGTTATCAATTGGCTGACAAACTGGTGTTGAGCAAGCTCCGTAATCTGTTGGGAGGGAGAGTTCGTTTTCTGCCAGTGGCGGGGGCACGGCTTGATGATGTTATCACCCGTTTCTTTCTGTCCATTGGCCTCAATATCAAATATGGCTACGGTATGACAGAAACCTGTGCAACGGTGTCTTGCTGGGAAGAAAAGAGTTATCTGTTGGGCTCAATTGGTACGCCATTACCCGGTGTTGAAGTTCGCATCAGTACGGAGAGCGAGATCCAAGTGCGTGGGCCTATTGTGATGAAGGGGTATTTCAACCGTCCAGAGGAAACTGTGCGTGCTTTTACTGAAGATGGTTGGCTGAAGACCGGCGATGCGGGTGGATTGGATGATAATGGTAATTTGTTTATCACCGAACGCCTGAAAGACTTGATGAAAACATCAACAGGAAAATATATCGCCCCACAAATGATTGAAGGCATGTTGGGTCAGGATCGCTTTATTGAGCATGTCGCGGTTATTGCTGATGCCCGCCAGTTTGTTTCTGCCCTGATTGTTCCCAGTTATGAAGCCATTGAAGAATATGCAAAATCTATCAACCTTCATTATCGCGATCGTCTTGAATTACTGCGAAATCATCAAATTATTGAGTTGTTTGAACAGCGTTTGAAAGATATGCAGAAAAATATTGTCAAATTTCATCAGGTCAAACGATTTATTCTTTTACCTGAAGCCTTCTCCATGGAAAAAGGAGAATTAACGCCGACATTGAAATTACGCCGCAAGATTATTTCACAGCGTTATCAGAGTGAAATTGAATCCATGTATCGGGATTGATGGCAGGAAAAAGCCGGGCTCTTATTAAAAAAATGTTTTTAATATGTGAATTGATGTTTGCTAACACTTGTGTCTGACGTTATGTTAGTTAACTTGACGCTATAAAATAGCGCTAAACAATGATTCACTTTATATAAATAACAAATGGGATAAATAAGGCTATTTCACAGTAGCCTTATGAAGTGCCAATTATTAATAACTTGCAAACAGAGCCTGGAGGCAAACTCGATGGAGATGTTGTCAGGAGCCGAAATGGTCGTGAGATCGTTAATCGATCAGGGCGTTGAACATGTGTTCGGTTATCCGGGCGGGGCTGTATTGGATATTTACGATGCCCTGCATACGGTGGGAGGCATTGAACATATTCTGGTTCGTCATGAGCAGGGTGCTGTTCATATGGCTGATGGATATACCCGTTCTACGGGAAAAGTCGGGGTTGTTTTGGTGACTTCCGGGCCGGGAGCAACGAATGCCATCACAGGAATTGCAACGGCATACATGGATTCAATTCCTATGGTCATTCTGTCAGGTCAGGTTGCCAGTTCCCTGATAGGCAATGATGCTTTTCAGGAATGCGATATGGTGGGAATTTCCCGTCCCATAGTGAAACATAGCTTTCTGGTGAAAAAAGCGGAAGATATTCCAAGTACGATTAAAAAAGCTTTTTATTTGGCAGCAAGTGGCCGGCCCGGGCCAGTTGTTATCGATTTCCCCAAAGATACCGTCAATCCTGCGTTGAAATTTCAGTATGTGTATCCTGAAACAATCAAGATGCGTTCTTACAATCCTACCATTCAGGGACACAAGGGGCAGATCAAGCGTGTATTGAAAACGCTGCTGAGTGCGAAAAAGCCTGTGATTTATGTTGGTGGGGGGGCCATCAATTCAGAATGTTCTGCGGAGCTATTGACGCTTGCTGAGCGTCTTCACATTCCGGTTGTGAGTTCGCTCATGGGGTTGGGGGCGTTTCCTGCTACCCATAGGCAAAGTTTGGGCATGTTGGGAATGCACGGTACTTTCGAAGCCAATAAAGCAATGCACAATTCCGATGTGATTTTTGCGATAGGGGTGCGCTTTGATGATCGCACAACCAATAATCTGGAAAAATATTGTCCGGAAGCAACGATACTGCATATTGATATCGACCCGACTTCAATTTCGAAAACGGTGACGGCAGATATCCCTATCGTTGGGGATGCGAAACAGGTGCTCAGGCAGATGCTGGAGATGTTAAATTCCACTGAAGATACCCAAGATCCTGACGCCCTGAAAGATTGGTGGCTTTCTATAGGACAGTGGCGTAGCCGCAAATGCCTTGATTATGATCGCACCACAGCGAAGATTAAACCACAGGCGGTAATAGAAGCCCTTTATCGTCTCACGGAAGGGAAAGCGTACTTGGCATCCGATGTTGGTCAGCACCAGATGTTTGCTGCCCTGCATTATCCATTTGATAAGCCAAGGCATTGGATCAATTCAGGGGGCTTAGGAACAATGGGATTTGGCCTGCCTGCTGCCCTTGGCGTGAAGTTGGCAAAACCTGATGCAACAGTCGTGTGTGTGACAGGGGACGGCAGTATTCAGATGAATATTCAGGAATTGTCCACCGCCTTGCAATATGGTTTGCCTGTGCTGGTTCTGAACTTGAACAACCGTTTTCTGGGAATGGTAAAACAGTGGCAGGACATGATATACGCAGGTCGTCACTCTCAATCCTATATGGAATCCCTGCCTGATTTTGTCAAACTGGCAGAGGCTTATGGCCATATTGGCATTTCCATCCAAACTTACGATGAACTGGAAACGAAACTGGCTCAGGCTCTGCATGAAGTCACTGAAAATCAACGTCTGGTTTTCGTGGATGTTACCGTTGATGAAACTGAACATGTTTATCCAATGCAGATCCGTGGTGGAGCAATGGATGAAATGTGGTTAAGCAAAACAGAGAGGACCTGATCATGCGCCGGATTTTGTCTGTATTACTTGAAAACGAATCGGGAGCATTATCCCGCGTGGTGGGGCTATTTTCCCAACGGGGTTATAACATCGAAAGCCTGACAGTCGCGCCGACTGAAGATCCAACATTGTCCCGCATGACTATTCAGACCAAAGGTGATGCCAAGGTACTGGAACAAATCGAGAAGCAACTGCACAAACTGGTGGATGTGCTGCGGGTCAATGAGTTGACAGCAGGGCCTCATGTTGAGCGTGAAATTATGTTGGTGAAATTACAAGCCAGCGGGGATGGACGGGAAGAGATCAAGCGTAGCGCGGATATTTTTCGTGGGCAGATCGTTGATGTAACATCAACGCTTTATACCGTCCAGTTAGCAGGGACGAGCGAAAAACTGGATGCTTTCCTTAATTCAGTAAGAGATATGGCTGAGATCGTGGAAGTGGTCCGCTCAGGCATTGTTGGCATCTCTCGCGGAGATAAAATTATGCGATGAAAAATCGTAATCTGCGGGGTAATATACAGATATTCATTGAGCCCTATTGTAAAGTAGGGCTTTTTCATCATATTACTGAGGGGTTAATGTGAAACTGGATGAGATCGCCCGCTTAGCAGGTGTTTCACGTACTACGGCCAGTTATGTTATCAATGGTAAAGCCAAACAGTATCGGGTTAGTGATAAAACAGTAGAAAAAGTGATGGCCGTGGTCAGGGAACACAATTACCATCCTAATGCTGTTGCTGCTGGCTTACGAGCCGGGCGTACCCGTTCAATTGGTTTAGTCATACCCGATTTGGAAAATACGAGTTACACCCGTATTGCCAATTATCTTGAACGTCAGGCACGGCAGCGCGGATACCAGCTATTGATCGCATGTTCTGAAGATCAGCCTGATAATGAGATGCGTTGTGTTGAGCATCTTTTACAACGTCAAGTTGATGCCATCATTGTTTCCACGGCCTTGCCTCCCGAACACCCTTTTTACCAGCGTTGGGCAAATCGCTCACTGCCGATCATTGCACTTGACCGTGCGCTGGATAGTGAACATTTTATCAGCGTTGTTGGTGATGACCTTGAAGATGCCAAAATGTTGGCGCAGGAATTACGCCAATTCCCGGCAGAGTCTGTTCTTTATTTAGGGGCATTGCCTGAATTATCGGTAAGTTTCTTGCGTGAACAAGGGTTCCGTGAAGCGTGGGAGAATGACCCACGGGAAGTGAACTATCTGTATGCAAATAGCTATGAGCGTGAGGCTGCGGCGGAAGTATTTGCTGCATGGTTAGCAACAAATCCGGTTCCTCAGGCGCTGTATACCACTTCGTTTGCCTTGCTTCAGGGCGTTATGGATACCATTCTCAAACGGAGCGGTCGTCTACCGGATCAGTTAGTGATTGCGACATTTGGTGATCATGAGTTGCTTGATTTCCTTGAATGCCCTGTTTTGTCTGTGGCACAGCGTCATCGCGATGTCGCTGAATGCGCTCTGGGGCTGGTATTAGCGAGTTTAGATGAAAAACAGCGACCTGTTCCCGGAATAACCCGAATGCGTCGTCATTTATGTCGTCGCGGTAAGCTGAGCCGAAAAGCCTAATTGAGTACCCTCATTGAAGATGAGGGTACTGTTTGTCCCACAAAAATCATCGAAATACACTTTTTTCGTAATTTTAAGACTATTCTGACTAAAATTCCTCTGAACATAATTTTATGACAACTAAAAACGATAATATGTTATTTAAAATGATCGGATGAATAATTCGCCATTTAAGCCATATGATTTATAAGGTTTACTGTTGTCCTGTAATGGCTTTTTTTACTTGATTGATATTTAATTGTTTTTACTCCTTTAGGAAATATTGAATTTCATAAAGTTATTATTTTTTATACTACTATAACTTAAATATATTTTTATTATTGATAGGTTTTCATTGATTAACAATTGGGCAACAATGAGGTATGAGTTGCATAAATTAATTTAAGTGGTAAGTATTTGCTCGAAACTTCACGCTAAAACAGACTCTCTACAGCTTTATTAATTTATTCAAAATTATCATAGTGTTATCTATTATTAATATAGCTAAATCTAAAAAATCCTTCTTTTTCTCTTCCAAATCTTTCTGTAAATCTAGCTAAAGCGCACGGGCTCTGGCTTGACAAGGTTTTCATACCATCCGTAAACTCTTAATTGTGGTGATTTGTGGGATAATGTGGAGATTTGGGCCATCAAGGGGTAACCTGAGTATGTTTCGTGGAGCAACACTGGTTAATCTCGATAGTAAAGGGCGGCTCACTGTACCAGCCCGATATAGGGAAACGCTGAATGAGGAATCAACAGGTCAAATGGTTTGTACCATTGATCTCCATCAGCCGTGCCTGTTGCTTTATACATTACCCGAATGGGAAATCATCGAAGAAAAGTTATCTCGCTTATCCAGCATGAATCCAGCCGAACGTCGCGTTCAACGTTTGTTATTGGGACACGCCAGTGAATGTCAAATGGACAGTGCAGGGCGTCTTTTATTAGCTAATACATTGCGTCAGCATGCAGGGCTAACAAAAGAGGTCATGCTGGTTGGGCAATTTAATAAATTTGAATTGTGGGATGAGCAAGTTTGGTATCAGCAAGTACAGAATGACATTGCGGCTGAGCAGTCTCCACAAGAACCTTTATCAGCAAGGCTACAGGATTTATCACTATAAACATGGCAAACAGTCATTTCAAACATACCAGTGTATTACTGGATGAAGCTGTCAATGGATTGAATCTTCAAGAAGATGGAATTTATATAGATGGAACATTTGGGCGTGGAGGGCATTCACGCCTGATTTTGTCAAAGTTGGGGCCTAATGGGCGTTTAATGGCAATTGATCGTGATCCACAAGCTATTGAAGCGTCAAAGGCGATTACTGACACGCGTTTTTCTATCACTCATGGGCCGTTTTCTGAATTGGCAACCTATGTAGAAGAAGCGGGTCTGGTTGGGAAAATTGATGGCGTATTGCTGGACTTAGGGGTTTCATCCCCACAGTTGGATGATCCTGAACGTGGTTTTTCATTTATGCGTGATGGGCCACTGGATATGCGGATGGATCCTACGCGTGGGCAGTCTGCTGCACAATGGTTGATGAAAGCAGAAGCAGATGACATCGCATGGGTATTGAAGACATTTGGTGAAGAGCGCTTTGCCAAACGTATCGCAAAAGCCATTGTGGCACGCAATCAGGAACAACCGATGACGCGTACCCGAGAGCTGGCAGAACTCATTGCTCAGGCAAGCCCAGTGAAGGAAAGGCATAAGCATCCGGCAACACGCAGCTTTCAGGCTATCAGGATTTACATTAACAGTGAACTGGAAGAGATAGAACGTGCATTGAATGGTGCATTGCGCGTTCTTGCACCACAGGGGCGATTATCTGTCATCAGTTTCCACTCGTTGGAAGATCGCATAGTGAAAAGCTTTATCCGGCAACACAGCCAGGGGCCACAGGTTCCAGCAGGTTTACCTCTCACAGAAGTGCAACTAAAAGCGTTGGGAGGACGGAGTCTGAAATCCATTGGCAAAATGAAGCCTTCAGAGGATGAAGTGGCCACAAACCCAAGAGCGCGAAGCTCGGTTTTGCGATTTGCTGAAAAGGTGAGTGAATAATGGCAGGTGAGCGTCATGGATTAGTCGGGGTTATTGGCGGGGATATGATCCGCAATGCCAAAATCCCACTGATTTTGCTGGTGGCGGTTGTGATTTCAGCCATCAGTGTTGTGACGGTCACCCATCAAACCCGCTTATTGACCGCGGAGAAAGAGCGTCAAGTGATCCAGCTTGATGCTCAGGATATTGAATGGCGTAACCTGCTCCTTGAAGAGAATGCTCTGGGTGATCACAGTCGGGTTGAACGGATTGCGACTGAAAAATTGCAGATGCAACATGTTGATCCAAGTAAAGAAAACATTGTGATCACTCAATGAGTCCAGTTGACAACCAAAAGGTAGGCGATGAAAGCTGCACGCTCTTTAAAGTTGAAAAAGCAAGAAGATAAAGCAAGTTTTGTAAGCTGGCGTTTTGCCTTGCTGTGCGGGGGCATTGGGTTTGCTTTAATCGGGCTTTTGATTCGTGTTGCCTATTTGCAGATAATCAATCCTGACCGTTTGGTAAAAGAAGGTGATTCGCGCTCCCTGCGCGTCCAGGCTGTCCCGACCGCCCGTGGCATGATAAATGATCGCAATGGGCGTCCTCTTGCTGTTAGTGTGCCTGTTGATGCTGTTTGGGCTGATCCCAAAGAAGTATTTGAGAAAGGCGGTATCACAGATGATACCCGCTGGAAGGCGTTGGCTGATGCACTATCCATTCCGATTGAGCAACTAACCAGCAAAATCAGTGAATATCCCAATGGGCGCTTTGTTTACCTTGCCCGCCAAGTAAATACCTCCATCGGTGATTATGTCGAGAAATTGAAATTACCGGGCATCTATTTGCGTCAGGAATCCCGTCGTTATTATCCGGCAGGGCAGGTGACCGCACATATTATTGGCGTGACCAACATTGATGGTACGGGAATTGAAGGCGTTGAGAAAAGCTTTGATAGTTGGCTGACCGGTATGCCGGGAAGCCGGACTGTGCGTAAAGATCGCACAGGCCGTGTTATTGAGGATGTCGCATCTACGGATAGCCGGGCTGCCCATGATCTGATGCTTAGCATTGATGAGCGTCTTCAAACCTTGGTGTATCGGGAACTGACTAAAGCCGTCTCACTGAACAAAGCTGAATCCGGTACGGCTGTACTGGTTGATGTGAATACGGGAGAAGTATTGGCGATGGCTAATAGCCCATCTTACAACCCGAATAATTTGGCCGGAACACCGAAAGATGCGATGCGAAACCGCGCCATCACGGATATTTTCGAGCCCGGCTCTACGGTGAAACCACTGGTGGTAATGAGTGCACTGAACAGTGGGATTGTGAAAGAAAATACGGTGCTGGATACCAGACCATATCGATTAACGTATGGTTCGCGCGGACACGAAATCAAAGACGTCGCCCCACGCCCTGAGTTAACCATTACCGGAATTTTACAGAAGTCGAGTAACGTTGGTGTTTCTAAACTGGCGTTAGCGATGCCTGCCTCGGAGCTGGTAAGTGTTTATTCACGCTTTGGGATGGGAAAACCGACCAATTTGGGGCTGGTCGGAGAAAGTAGTGGCTTATTTCCAACAAATAAACAACGGTGGTCAGATCTTGATAGGGCCACCTTTTCTTTCGGCTACGGGCTAATGGTAACGCCGTTACAGTTAGCGCGAGTCTATGCAACGATAGGCAGTTTGGGCGTTTATCGCCCACTGTCAATTACCAAAGTCGATCCACCCGTACCCGGAACGCGCGTATTTCCTGAACCTATCATGCGGACAGTGGTGCACATGATGGAGAGCGTAGCATTACCCGGTGGGGGTGGTGTACGGGCAGCGATAAAAGGTTATCGCATCGCAATTAAAACCGGTACGGCGAAAAAAGTCGGGCCGGATGGCAAATATGTCAATAAATATATTTCTTATACCGCAGGGGTTGCGCCTGCGAGTAATCCCCGGTTTGCACTGGTTGTGATCATCAATGATCCACAAGCAGGTAAATATTATGGTGGTGCGGTTTCGGCGCCCATCTTCGGAGCCATCATGAGTGGTGTCTTGCGCACGATGAACGTTGAGCCAGATGCGTTACCTGTGGGTGATAAAAACGAATTTATGATTAATAAATAAAGAGGATTAAAGTGGCAGATCGTAATTTACGCGATTTATTGGCTCCATGGGGTGTTGATACACCGGAGCTTCCGCTGCGTGAAATGACATTGGACAGCCGTAAGGCGGCTGCCGGAGATCTGTTTGTTGCAATTCAAGGGCATCAAACAGATGGTCGAAAGTATATTCCTCAAGCCATCGCTCAAGGCGTTGCGGCGGTGATTGCAGAAGCGAAGGGAAAAGCGGATAACGGCACGATACAGACGGTGCACGGTGTACCGGTTATCTATTTGGATGATTTGAATAATAAATTGTCAGAACTGGCTGGTGAGTTTTACCGACATCCCGGTAATAAGCTGACATTGGTAGGTGTTACCGGAACCAATGGAAAAACAACAACAACACAATTGCTGGCACAATGGAGCCAAGGGCTTGGAGAAACCAGTGCGGTGATGGGAACGGTAGGAAATGGTTTGTTGGGTATGGTTGTGCCCAGTGAAAATACTACGGGTTCTGCCGTTGATATTCAGCTTGATTTACAGCAGCTTATTAATCAGCGCGCCACTTTTGCTGCAATGGAAGTTTCTTCACATGGGTTGATTCAGGGAAGAGTGGCGGCATTGCCATTTCAGGCAGCCGTTTTTACTAATTTAAGCCGCGATCACCTTGATTATCATGGTGATATGGAAAGTTACGAAGATGCCAAATGGATGCTGTTCGGCAGCCATGATGTGAAACAGAAAATCATCAATGCAGATGATGATGTGGGACAGAAGTGGTTGTCTCGCTTACCGGATGCGGTTGCAGTCACTATGGAAAGCCGTTTGCCGGAAAATTGGCAGGGGCGCTGGTTATCGGCCAATGCAGTCCATTATCACGACAAAGGCGCCTCTATTGCATTTACTTCAAGTTGGGGAAATGGAACGCTCAACAGCCCTCTAATGGGCGCATTCAATGTCAGTAATTTACTTTTGGCGCTCGCGACCTTGCTGTCATTGGAATATCCGCTGAAAAAATTGCTGGCAGCAGCGTCTTGTCTGGAACCTGTTTGCGGGCGTATGGAAGTCTTTTCCGCGGCGGGTCGTCCTACTGTTGTTGTCGATTATGCCCATACACCAGATGCCTTGGAAAAAGCGCTGTCGGCAGCTCGTCTGCATTGTAAGGGACAACTCTGGTGCGTCTTTGGTTGTGGTGGTGATCGCGATAAAGGCAAACGTCCTCTGATGGGCGGTGTTGCAGAGCAAGGGGCTGATCGCGTAGTTGTGACGGATGACAATCCCCGCAGTGAAGAACCACAGGCCATTGTGGCAGATATTCTGGACGGATTTATCGATCCGGGTCGGGCAATGGCGATTCATGGGCGTGTTGAAGCTGTCACCAGCGCCATTATGCAAGCGGCTGAAGAAGATGTTGTTCTTGTGGCAGGTAAAGGCCACGAAGATTATCAATTGGTCGGCAATCGTCGTTTGGATTATTCAGATCGCCTGACCGTTGCTCGTTTGTTGGGGGTAATCGCATGATCCCACTAACATTCCGGCAATTGGCCCAAATAACAGGTGGAATGCTATATCAGGTTACTGAACAGCAGGCAGCCGATATCAAGATCCATGCTGTGGAAACCGATAGCCGCAAAGTTGTACGCGGTGGTTTGTTCATTGCTTTAAAAGGCGAAAAATTTGATGCTCACGATTTCGTTGCTGATGTAGCTCATTTCGGCGTAGGAGCGTTGCTGGTCAATCGTCGCTTTGATATTGACTGTCCTCAGGTGATTGTCGAAGACACACGCTTGGCGATGGGCAAACTGGCGGGTTGGGTTCGTCAACAAAGCAAAGCGCGGATCGTAGCCCTGACGGGTTCGTCGGGCAAAACATCCGTCAAGGAAATGACAGCAGCGATTTTGCGACAATGTGGAAATACCCTTTATACAGCGGGTAACTTCAATAATGACATTGGTGTGCCATTGACTTTATTCCGGCTCACCGATGAACACCAATTTGCCGTGATTGAACTGGGCGCTAACCATACCGGCGAAATTGCCTATACCACTGAGATGACGCGTCCTGAAAGTGCTCTGGTGAATAATCTGTTTTCTGCTCATCTGGAAGGTTTTGGTTCTTTGGAAGGGGTTGCAAAGGCAAAAGGTGAGATCTTTGAAGGTCTTGCTCCAACCGGAACCGCCATTATCAATCTGGACAGCCATGATTGGGAAAACTGGCAACACAGCATTAATGATCAGCAGACAGTATGGCGTTTCTCTGCGTCATCAATGGCAGGGGCTGACTTTTACGCAACGGATATTTCTGAACAGCCACTGGCAACACATTTTTGCCTTCATACCCCAATCGGCAAGACTGAGCTGACATTGCCATTGCCGGGTAAACACAATATTGCCAATGCACTGGCAGCCAGTGCTCTCGCCATTTCTGTTGGCGCATCTCTGGAAAATATTTGTGTCGGGTTATCAGGATTAAAAGCAGTTTCAGGTCGTTTATTCCCCATTCATCTCACAGAGGGGAAAGTCGTGTTGGATGACACCTATAACGCTAATCCCGGCTCAATGATTGCAGCAGCGAATGTATTGTCGCAGATGCCTGATTATCGGGTTATGGTTGTCGGCGATATGGGAGAACTGGGAGAACAGGCGGTTCAGTGCCACCGTGAAGTGGGAGAAGCCATAGCCTCTTCAAATATAAATAAAGTATTCAGTGTAGGGGTTCTTAGTACCCATATTAGTGACGCGAGTGGTCGAGGGCAGCATTTCGCGAACAAGGCTGATTTAGTTGCAGCGCTGCTTTCTTTACTGGAACAACACGAAATGATTTCCATATTAATTAAAGGTTCACGTAGTGCCGCAATGGAAGAGGTAGTGAACTCACTGAAGGAGAACTTCCAATGTTAGTTTGGCTGGCCGAATATTTAGTTAAATATTACTCAGGCTTTAACGTCTTTTCTTATCTGACGTTCAGAGCGATTGTTGGCTTGCTGACAGCATTATTCATTGCGTTATGGATGGGGCCAACCCTGATTGCTTATCTGCAAAAGCTACAGATTGGTCAGGTTGTGCGTAATGATGGCCCGGAATCCCACTTCAGTAAACGCGGAACACCAACGATGGGCGGGTTGCTGATTTTGTTCTCCATCGCTATCTCTGTTTTGTTGTGGGCGCGTTTAGATAACCCTTATGTCTGGTGTGTACTGGTTGTGTTACTGGGCTATGGCATTGTTGGGTTTGTAGACGACTATCGTAAAGTGGTTCGCAAAGATACCAAGGGGTTAATTGCCCGTTGGAAATATTTCTGGCAATCCGTTTTAGCTTTGGGTGTGGCGTTTGCCATGTACAGCATCGGCAAAGATACGCCAGCAACACAATTGGTAGTGCCATTCTTCAAAGAAGTCATGCCGCAACTGGGATTGCTTTACATTTTGTTGAGCTATTTCGTGATAGTAGGCACCAGTAATGCGGTGAACCTGACTGATGGATTGGATGGTCTGGCTATCATGCCAACGGTACTGGTTGCAGCCGGTTTCGCTTTGGTGGCATGGGCAACGGGTAACGTGAACTTTGCCAATTATCTGCATATACCTTACTTAAGTCACGCAGGTGAATTGGTGATTGTCTGTACCGCGATAGTGGGAGCCGGATTGGGCTTCTTGTGGTTCAACACCTACCCGGCGCAAGTGTTCATGGGAGATGTGGGTTCGCTGGCTTTGGGGGGAGCGTTAGGCACTATTGCGGTATTGCTGCGTCAAGAGTTCCTGTTGGTCATCATGGGAGGCGTATTTGTGGTGGAAACGCTCTCTGTCATTTTGCAGGTTGGCTCATTTAAGCTGCGTGGACAGCGTATTTTCCGCATGGCACCGATTCACCATCATTATGAATTGAAAGGCTGGCCAGAGCCGCGCGTTATCGTGCGTTTCTGGATTATTTCCCTGATGTTAGTACTGATTGGTCTGGCAACCCTTAAGGTACGTTAATCATGGCTAAGTTATTCATGACTGAATACAGAGGCAAAAAAGTCGTCATTGTCGGGTTAGGGCTGACAGGTCTTTCCTGTGTTGACTTTTTTATCACACGGGGTGTGACTCCGCGTGTAATGGATACCCGTATCATACCACCGGGCAGCGATAAGCTGCCTGATGATGTTGAATGTCACACTGGCAGTTTAAATAAACAATGGCTGCTTGATGCTGACTTGATCGTTACCAGTCCGGGAATTGCGTTGGCAACGCCTGAATTGCAGGCTGCGGCTGATGCTGGCGTTGAAATTGTTGGAGACATTGAGCTGTTTTGCCGTGAAGCCATAGCACCGATTGTTGCCATTACGGGATCAAACGGAAAAAGCACAGTGACTACTCTGGTTGGTGAGATGGCAAAAGAAGCCGGATGGCAGGTTGGAGTAGGGGGAAACATTGGTATCCCTGCTCTGGAATTATTGAAAAAACCTTGCCAGCTATATGTATTGGAGCTTTCCAGCTTTCAGCTTGAAACGACTTACAGCCTGAAAGCCGCCGCCGCGACTGTACTGAATGTCACCGAAGACCATATGGTGCGCTATCCAAAAGGGTTGTCACAGTATCGAGCGGCGAAATTGCGAATTTACGATCAAGCAAAAGTCTGTGTAGTGAATGAACAAAATGTTTTGACGTTGCCAGAGGCTGGCAAAGATAGCCGTTGTACCAGCTTTGGTGTGGACTGCGGGGATTATCAACTTGATAGTGAACATCAACAATTGGTGGTTAATCAGTCCCCAGTGTTGTCAACCCGTGAAATGCAGTTGGCTGGGCAACATAACTACACGAATGGGCTGGCGGCATTAGCTTTGGCGGATGCTGTCGGTATTCCTCGTGCGGCCAGCCTTCAGGCATTGCGGACTTACTCTGGGTTAGATCACCGTTTTCAGGTGATTCATATGAGAAATGGTGTTCGCTGGGTAAATGACTCTAAAGCAACCAATGTTGGCAGCACCCAAGCGGCACTCAGCGGATTGAGTTTGGAAGGTACGCTTTATCTTTTATTGGGCGGCGATGGAAAAGCGGCAGACTTTACTCCGCTGAAACCCTATATCGCAGGGAAGAATATTCGTCTTTATTGTTTTGGCCGTGATGGGGATCAACTGGCGCAATTGCGTCCTGAAATCTCAATACTGACAGAAACGATGGAACAGGCGATGAGAGAAATTGCAGCTAAATTAGTTGTTGGCGATATGGTTCTACTGTCACCCGCTTGCGCGAGTTTCGATCAGTTCAATGGTTTTGAACATCGTGGTCATGAATTTGCCCGTTTGGCAGAGGAGTTAGGCTGATGACCATTCCAGGCCTTGGTAAATTTAAAAATTGGTTGGCGGGAAATGTGGAAGCAGATACCACAGATATCGTCATGTATGATCGTACCCTGGTCTGGATGATATTGGGGCTGGCTGTTATCGGCTTTATCATGGTGACATCCGCCTCAATGCCAGTTGGTCAGCGTCTCGCTAAAGATCCCTTTATCTTCGCGCAACGCGATGCGATTTATTTGCTACTGTGCTTTTTATTATCTCTGGTCACGCTGCGCATTCCGATGGGTTTCTGGCTGCGTTACAGCAATGTCATGTTGCTATGCACAATTATGATGTTGATTGTGGTGCTATTTGTCGGTAGCTCGGTCAATGGTGCGTCACGTTGGGTGGCGATTGGCCCGCTGCGTATTCAACCTGCCGAATTATCGAAATTATCGCTCTTTTGCTACCTCTCCAGTTATCTGGTCAGAAAGGTTGAGGAAGTAAGAAACAATTTTTGGGGGTTCTGCAAGCCAATGGGCGTCATGATTGCATTGGCGATTTTGCTGTTGGCACAGCCGGATTTAGGCACAGTGATTGTGTTGTTTGTTACAACATTAGCACTGCTGTTTCTGGCAGGGGCAAAATTATGGCAGTTCCTTGCCATTATTGGCTGTGGAATATTTGCCGTATGCGTACTGATTGTTGCTGAACCTTATCGTATGCGCAGGGTAACTTCTTTTCTGAATCCGTGGGAAGATCCGTTCGGCAGTGGTTATCAGTTAACCCAGTCACTAATGGCATTTGGTCGTGGAAGTTTCTTCGGACAAGGGCTGGGAAATTCAGTCCAAAAATTGGAATACCTGCCAGAAGCCCATACTGACTTTATTTTCTCCATCCTGGCCGAAGAATTAGGTTATTTCGGTGTGGTTTTAGTGTTGGCAATGGTATTCTTCGTCGCTTTCCGCGCAATGATGATTGGTCGCAGGGCATTGCAGCTTAATCAACGGTTTTCAGGCTTTTTGGCTTGCGCAATCGGCGTATGGTTCAGCTTTCAGGCGTTCATCAATGTTGGCGCAGCGGCAGGTATGCTGCCAACGAAAGGATTAACATTACCTCTGGTGAGTTACGGTGGTTCGAGTCTGATTGTCATGTCGACAGCCATCGTCTTGTTATTGCGAATTGATTATGAAGTGCGCCTGACAAAAGCACAGGCATTCGTAAGGAGCCCCAAATGAGTGGCAAAAACCGGCGTTTAATGGTGATGGCAGGTGGTACAGGCGGTCATGTGTTTCCGGGACTGGCTGTTGCTCACCATTTAAAAGAGCAAGGGTGGGATATTCGCTGGTTGGGAACGGCTGATCGCATGGAAGCTGATTTGGTTCCAAAACATGGCATTGATATTGAGTTTATTCAGATCTCAGGATTGCGGGGCAAGGGAATCAAAGCACTGCTGGCGGCCCCCATTGGAATTTTTAAAGCGATTCGGCAGGCAAAAGCGATTATGCGTCGTTACCAGCCGGACGTTGTACTGGGGATGGGAGGCTATGTCTCTGGCCCTGGCGGAATAGCCGCATGGTTATGTGGCATTCCCGTTGTTCTGCATGAACAAAACGGCATCGCAGGACTGACTAATCGTTGGTTGGCTAAAATTGCCAAAACGGTTTTACAGGCATTTCCGGGAGCATTTCCTAAGGCACCGGTTGTTGGTAACCCTGTACGGGAAGATGTACTGGCATTGCCCCTGCCAGCACAGCGTTTGGTTGGACGTGAAGGCCCCGTTCGGGTGCTGATTGTGGGTGGTAGCCAAGGAGCGAGAATTCTGAACCAGACTATGCCAGAAGTCGCCGCTCGCTTGGGCGATAAAGTCACATTATGGCATCAGGCTGGTAAGGGCGCTCAGGAAGAAACACAGAAAAAATATGAAAATTTGGTTAAGTCCGAATTCAAAGTGACTGAATTTATTGATGATATGGCGCAGGCTTATGCGTGGGCAGATGTTGTGGTATGTCGTTCGGGTGCTCTGACGGTTAGCGAAGTCTCTGCCGCGGGCTTGCCTGCCATTTTTGTTCCATTCCAGCATAAAGATCGCCAGCAATATTGGAATGCCTTGCCATTGGAGAAAGTAGGGGCTGCAAAGATACTCGAACAGCCGGAGTTTACGGTCGATGCGGTGGCAGGATTGTTAACTCAGTGGCAACGCCCACAATTACTGGAAATGGCAGAAAAAGCACGCTCAGTGGCTATCATTAACGCAACCGAGCGGGTGTCAGCAGCGCTGAACGATGCTGTTGAAAATCATTCAGGCCGTTCTAAATAGAACGGTGAATAAACATAACGAGTGAAGATTAAAACGTGAATACACAACAATTGGCGAAATTAAGAGCTTCAGTGCCTGAAATGAGAAAAGTCAGGCATATCCACTTTGTTGGCATAGGGGGTGCTGGCATGGGTGGTATCGCCGAGGTGTTGGCTAATGAAGGTTATCAGATAAGTGGTTCTGATCTGGCGCCCAATCCTGTCACACAACAACTGATTGCACTGGGCGTAACTATTTATTTTAATCACCGCCCGGAAAACGTGCGGGATGCCAGTGTAGTCGTTGCATCCACAGCTATTCCTGCGGATAACCCAGAAATTATTGCGGCTCGTGAAGCGCGCATTCCAGTGATTCGCCGTGCAGAAATGCTGGCAGAGCTTATGCGTTACCGCCATGGCATTGCCATTGCAGGAACGCATGGAAAAACGACTACAACAGCCATGATTGCAGGTATTTATGCGCAAGCGGGACTCGATCCAACCTTTGTTAATGGTGGATTAGTGAAAGCCGCAGGCACACATGCCCGTTTAGGTAGCAGTCGTTACCTGATTGCAGAAGCTGATGAAAGTGATGCGTCATTTTTACACTTGCAACCCATGATGGCAGTGGTCACCAATATCGAAGCAGACCATATGGATACCTATCAGGGAGACTTCGAAAATCTGAAACAGACGTTTGTTAATTTCCTGCATAATCTGCCGTTTTATGGTCGGGCGGTGATGTGCATTGATGATCCTGTTGTAAAAGAACTCATTCCCCGGATTGGGCGTTATATCACAACCTACGGTTTTAGCGAGGAAGCGGACGTTCGTATTACTCACTATGAGCAGAAGGGAGCACAGGGGTTCTTCACTATTAGCCGGCATGATTTGCCAGATCTGCATGTGGTGTTAAATGCACCGGGGCGTCACAACGCGTTGAATGCGACGGCGGCTGTAGCTGTAGCAACAGAAGAGGGCATCAATGATGCTGCTATTTTGGCGTCACTGGCAGAATTTCAGGGAACCGGGCGTCGATTTGATTTTCTGGGAGAGTTTTCTCTCAAGCATGTCAATGGGAAAGAAGGCAGTGTGATGTTGGTGGATGATTATGGTCATCATCCAACGGAAGTTGACGCTACGATTAAAGCTGCACGGGCTGGCTGGACGGATAAACGTATAGTGATGGTATTCCAGCCACACCGTTATTCAAGAACTCGTGATTTATATGATGATTTTGCCAATGTTCTGAATCAGGTAGATGTTTTATTGATGCTGGATGTGTATGCAGCAGGTGAAACGCCTATTCCTGGGGCGGATAGCCGTTCGTTATGCCGTACTATCCGTAGCCGTGGAAAATTGGATCCGATTTTCGTGTCAGAGCCTGAGCAAATTTCAGTCATGCTGTCACAAGTAATAGAAAACAATGACTTAGTTTTGGTACAGGGTGCCGGTAATATCGGTAAAATAGCGCGCAATCTGGCTGAAACAAAATTACAGCCATCTTTTAATGAGGGAGAACATCATGATTGATAAAGTCGCCGTTCTGTTAGGTGGAACATCTGCTGAACGTGAGGTATCACTGCTATCAGGACACGCTGTTGTGGCAGGGCTGAAAGAAGCCGGTATTGACGCCCATTCAGTTGATACAAAAGACTTTGATGTGACTAAACTCAAGGAAGAAGGATTCAGTAAAGTCTTTATCGCGCTACATGGTCGTGGCGGTGAAGATGGCACTCTGCAAGGTTTGTTGGAGTTTTTACAACTTCCTTATACCGGCAGTGGTGTTATGGCCTCTGCCTTGTCAATGGACAAATTGCGCACAAAACATCTATGGCAAGGGGCAAAACTGCCGGTTTCTCCTTATGTCGCAATTAATGCTCAAAAATTTGAACAAGTTAATGATTTGCAACTCAAAGAGTATGTTCAAGAATTAGGCCTGCCATTAATGATTAAACCTAATCTGGAAGGTTCCAGTGTAGGGATGACTAAAGTGAATGACTATTCCGAATTGCGTGGCGCATTGGAATTAGCATTTCAGTACGACACGAATGTGTTGGTTGAGAAATGGTTGTTTGGGCCTGAATATACCGTGGGTTTTTTGGGGAATGAAGCGCTTCCTTCTATCCGTATCCAAGCTCCGGATGTGTTTTATGACTACGATGCGAAATATATTTCCAACGAAACAAAATACTTCTGCCCAAGCGGCTTAAGTGCGGAAAAAGAGCAGGAGCTGACGGATATCGCATCAAGGGCTTACAAAGCATTAGGGTGTAGTGGTTGGGGACGAGTCGATATTATGGACGATGGCAATGGTAACTTTTACCTGTTGGAAGCGAATACTTCCCCGGGCATGACCAGCCATAGTCTGGTACCCATTGCTGCGCGTCAGGCAGGACTCAATTTTTCTCAACTCGTAGCGAGAATTTTGGAATTGGCTGATTGATATGTCACAGGCAGCCCGGAATTTCCGGGAGCGGGAGAGCGAAGCTCAGAGAGCTCGTCCCAGTAATGGTTATTATCTGGTAGGGATTATCTTCTTCCTGATGGTGATTGGTATCATCATATGGGGAGGCTGGATGACCTTGGACTGGATGAAGGATTCGAACAGATTACCGCTCTCAAAACTGGTGTTGACTGGTGAACGCCATTACACCACGAATGATGATGTCAGACAGGCTATTTTGTCCTTGGGAGCACCCAAGACATTTATGACTCAGGATGTCAATGTCATTCAAGAAAAGATTGAACAACTGCCATGGATTCGGCAGGTCACTGTACGTAAACAATGGCCTGATGAACTGAAAATACATCTGGTAGAATACGTTCCTTATGCGCGTTGGAATGACACCCAAATGCTGGATGCAGAAGGCCGGGTATTCAGCTTGCCGATGGAACGCAGTGCAAACGGGCAATACCCGATGCTACAGGGGCCAGAAGGCAGAGAAAAAGACGTATTGGATGAATACCGTATAATGGCGGCTTTGCTTGAAGGACACCAAATCAAATTGAAAACGGTGATCATGACAGCGCGCAACTCCTGGCAGTTGATATTGGATAACGGTATCCGATTGGAGTTAGGAAATCGAGATAAAATGGAGCGAATGAAACGTTTTGTTGAACTTTATCCTGTGTTGCTGAAAAACACGGAAAAGCGCGTGGACTATGTTGACTTACGTTATGACAGCGGTGCTGCGGTAGGTTGGGCTCCTTTATTAACTGATACGCCGGTTTCAATGAACGGGCAAGAAAACAAACAGTGACTGGTAATAATACAGAAACAGGCAGAATAACGATGATCAAATCAACGGACAGAAAATTGGTAGTTGGCCTTGAAATCGGGACAGCAAAAGTATCTGCCCTGGTTGGTGAAATTCTGCCCGATGGTATGGTTAATATTATCGGAGTAGGAAGTTGCCCATCTCGCGGCATGGATAAAGGCGGTGTCAACGATCTTGAGTCGGTCGTTAAATGCGTACAGCGAGCCATTGATCAGGCTGAACTTATGGCAGATTGCCAAATCTCTTCAGTCTATCTGGCGCTTTCCGGCAAACATATCAGTTGCCAGAACGAAATTGGCATGGTGCCGATTTCGGATGAAGAAGTTACACAGGATGATGTGGACAGCGTTGTGCATACGGCCAAATCGGTTCGTGTTCGTGATGAACACCGTATTCTGCATGTGATCCCACAGGAATATGCGATTGACTATCAGGAAGGGATCAAAAATCCAGTCGGGCTATCCGGTGTGCGTATGCAGGCAAAAGTCCACTTGATTACCTGCCATAACGACATGGCGAAGAATATTGTAAAAGCTGTTGAACGTTGTGGTCTGAAAGTTGACCAACTTATTTTTGCCGGACTGGCAGCAAGTTATGCTGTGCTAACGGAAGATGAGCGTGAATTGGGCGTGTGTGTCGTTGATATTGGCGGCGGCACGATGGATATCGCTGTATACACTGGCGGTGCATTGCGTCATACCAAGGTTATTCCTTACGCAGGCAATGTGGTGACCAGTGATATCGCCTATGCGTTTGGTACTCCCCCAAGTGATGCGGAAACCATCAAGGTTCGCCATGGCTGCGCGTTGGGTTCAATAGTCAGCAAGGATGAGAGCGTAGAAGTCCCAAGTGTCGGAGGTCGCCCTCCCCGTAGTCTGCAACGTCAGACATTGGCTGAGGTAATAGAGCCTCGTTATACCGAACTGCTGAATTTAGTAAACGATGAAATCTTGCGATTGCAGGAGCAATTGCGTCAGCAGGGCGTAAAACACCACCTGGCGGCAGGGATTGTCCTGACAGGCGGAGGAGCCCAGATTGATGGTCTTGCCGATTGTGCTCAGCGGGTATTCCATACCCAAGTGCGCATTGGCCGTCCCCTGAACATCACCGGGTTGACAGATTATGTGCAGGAGCCTTGCTACTCAACAGCAGTTGGGCTTCTGCATTATGGCAAAGAATCTCACCTTGGGGGAGATTCTGATGCCGATAAAAGAACGTCAGTGAGTGGCTGGTTTAAGAAAGTCAGTAACTGGCTGAGAAAAGAATTTTGATTTTTTATACAGAGGCTACGACAATGTCGCCGGCCTTGATATAAAGGCACAAAACGGAGAGAAATTATGTTTGAACCACTGGAATTAACCAACGACGCGGTGATTAAAGTCATCGGCGTCGGCGGCGGCGGCGGTAATGCTGTAGAGCACATGGTGCGTGAGCGTATTGAAGGTGTAGACTTCTTTGCGGTTAACACCGATGCTCAGGCGCTGCGTAAGACGGCTGTTGGTCAGACTATCCAGATTGGCAACGGCATTACGAAAGGATTGGGCGCTGGAGCAAACCCTGAGGTTGGCCGTACTGCTGCGGAAGAAGATCGCGAATCATTGCGTACCGCACTGGAAGGTGCTGACATGGTATTCATCGCCGCAGGCATGGGGGGTGGTACAGGAACAGGGGCGGCTCCTGTTGTGGCCGAAATTGCTAAAGAACTTGGCATCCTGACCGTTGCTGTTGTCACTAAGCCATTTAATTTTGAAGGCAAAAAACGTATGGCCTTCGCGGAACAAGGGATCACTGAACTGTCCAAACATGTGGATTCATTGATTACCATTCCAAATGATAAGTTACTGAAAGTTCTGGGTCGCGGTATTTCCCTGTTGGATGCCTTCGGTGCAGCCAATGACGTTCTGAAAGGAGCGGTACAGGGTATTGCCGAGCTGATTACCCGCCCGGGATTGATGAACGTTGACTTTGCCGATGTTCGTACCGTGATGTCTGAAATGGGTTACGCCATGATGGGATCTGGTATTGCACAAGGTGAAGATCGAGCGGAAGAGGCAGCAGAGATGGCTATCTCCAGCCCATTGCTGGAAGATATTGATCTTTCTGGTGCACGCGGCGTTCTGGTTAACATTACAGCGGGCTTCGACCTGCGACTGGATGAATTTGAAACGGTGGGTAACACAATCCGTGCATTTGCTTCTGATAATGCAACGGTAGTTATCGGTACGTCACTGGATCCAGATATGAACGATGAGTTGCGCGTGACTGTCGTGGCTACCGGTATCGGAATGGATAAACGTCCAGAAATTACGCTGGTGACCAACAACAAAGCGCCTCAGGCAAACACGATGGATCGCCGTTACCAGCAGATGCCTGGTGGCATTCCTTCGTTGTCTGATGAGAACAAAACAGCAGCTAAAGTCGTTAATGACCAGAGTACGCATACAAGCAAGGAACCTGATTATTTGGACATTCCTGCATTTTTACGCAAGCAGGCTGATTGATTGCTAAAAAATTGGTTTCTCCGCTTTTTGTGCTAAACTATCCTGCCAATCATGCTTTATAGTGATTGGCGGGATAAGTAACATTGCGAGATATAAACGATGATCAAACAAAGGACATTAAAACGTATTGTTCAAGCGACCGGCGTCGGTTTGCACACCGGTAAGAAAGTCACGCTGACAATGCGTCCAGCACCGGCTAATACCGGGGTCATCTATCGTCGTACTGACCTGAATCCTCCGGTAGATTTTCCGGCAGATGCTAAATCTGTACGTGATACCATGCTCTGCACTTGTCTGGTGAATGAGCATAATGTACGGATTTCAACCGTTGAGCATTTGAATGCAGCGTTAGCAGGGCTAGGGATCGATAACATCGTTGTTGAAGTCGATGCGCCAGAAATCCCGATTATGGATGGTAGCGCTAGCCCGTTCGTTTTCCTGCTATTGGATGCGGGTATTGAAGAGCTGAATGTCGCGAAAAAATTCGTGCGCATGAAAGAGAGCGTTCGTGTGGAAGAGGGCGATAAATGGGCTGAATTGTCGCCTTATCACGGTTTTAGTCTCGATTTTACCATTGACTTTAACCACCCGGCGATCGATTCCAGCTCACAACGTTATGCTCTGGATTTCTCAGCAGATTCATTTGTTCGCCAGATCAGTCGTGCGCGTACTTTCGGCTTCATGCGCGATATTGAGTACCTGCAATCTAAAGGGTTGTGCCTTGGCGGCAGCTTTGATTGTGCGATTGTAGTAGATGATTATCGCGTACTCAATGAAGATGGTTTGCGCTTCGAAGATGAATTTGTGCGCCATAAAATGCTGGATGCGATCGGCGATCTGTTTATGTGTGGCTACAACATCATTGGCGCATTTACTGCGTTCAAATCAGGCCATGCGTTGAACAACAAACTGTTACAAACAGTTTTGGCGCAGGAAAGTGCTTGGGAGTTTGTCACATTTGAAGATGAAGCTGAAATGCCACTGGCTTTCCGTGCTCCATCATTGGTGTTGGCATAATGACTAACGAATGTGTTGCTAACATGTGTATTGGCAACATGCGTATTGGTAAAGAGTGTTGAGAACATTCCGATGATGCACCAGTGGGTTATGTTATCTATTACGCTCCTTTCGCTGATGTTTTTTATTCAGCGTTAGCGCTTCTTCTTGGCTGTACTGGTACCCTCTCCGGCCAGCGCAGCCAATCGTTCCAATCTTCTTTTCAATTTCTCAGGGCTATGTTCAGCCAACATCATTAATGTTTTTGCACTTTCATGAGTGAGCTGGCGCTTTGGTAATTCCTTATTATCATTATTGAATGCCTTTGTTGACGATCCTGAAAGACTCTGAGCATTATTATCACACTTAATCATTAATGATGGATTAATCCTGATGTCGATTGAGGATAAAGATGGTAGAATTTCGCTCCTTAGAGTAGATAGCAAAACGGGGATTTCATAACGAAGCCGGGTCATCCAACTAGCATTTCCTGCTTCCAGTACCAGAATTTGTTTGCGATAATTGGCGACCCTGCACCATGGGTGTAATTGAGCAGGAAGCAAACTGAGAACGGCACGGTTGAGTTTCAATAATGCGATGGCATGTCTTTGAATAACTTGAAGCGGGCTTTTCCCGACAGTCGCCGCGTCTTCAAATAGCGTATCTAGTGATTGTGGGCGGCTATCTCGCATAATAAAGGCAGTTCCAGTATTTATTAATGAAGGATTAATGAGTATTTTAAATCTTTGGCGACAATTTGGTAGGCGTTATTTTTGGTCTCACCTTTTACTGGGCATGGTTGCTACAGGAATTGGTGTTCCTACTGTTTTTGCCGGAGTGACAGAAAGTCTTTCCCATACAAATACTTCCTCTACCCAAGGAAACCAGAATCAAGCCTTTTCCTCGTTTGAGCATTTGTTCCAATTACACTTATTTCAACTAAAAAGTGCTCAGCGTCAACCCTCGAATTATTTAAATCACTGGCAGCAACACGCTATTCGTAATGTCATCCGTCAACTTTCTTTTGCTTTTTCGATTACGGAATCTGTTAAATACGAAGTAGCAAAAGAAAGTACTCGGATTTCTTCTCCATCCATGCAGCAACTTATGCTGGATACGTTGCATGCCATGCTGACTCAGGCACCAATGCCACTTGATGAGGCTATCTCAGATGTTGCAAGGGTGAAAGTTGTGCGTCCTGATACCCATACTCCAGCACTCTGGGTAGCCAAAACGCAAGGTATCAGAGCAGGGCCGATATCCAATCAATTATCTTTGCTTTAATGTTTCTGTCTTGTTTTTCTTTTAATTAAGACAGTTTTTAGGAAATGGTTGATTGGTTACAGAAGAAGTAGCCTTATCTGAGATGTACTAATTATGCTGATTAAATTACTAACGAAAATTTTTGGTAGCCGTAATGATCGTACTTTGCGTCGCTTACGCAAAGTGGTTGATGTAATCAACCGCATGGAGCCGGATTTTGAAAAACTCTCTGATGAAGAACTGAAAGCGAAAACAGAGCAATTTCGTGCTCGTTTGAAAGAAGGAGAGTCACTGGATAAAATTCTGCCGGAAGCGTTTGCGACTGTGCGTGAAGCCAGTAAACGTGTATTTGGTATGCGTCACTTTGATGTGCAGTTGCTGGGCGGGATGGTACTGAATGAACGCTGCATAGCAGAGATGCGTACTGGTGAAGGTAAGACACTGACCGCAACATTGCCGGCTTATCTTAACGCCTTGAGCGGACGCGGTGTCCATGTTGTAACCGTGAACGACTATCTGGCACAACGTGACGCTGAAAACAATCGTCCACTGTTTGAATTTCTTGGTCTGACCGTGGGCATTAACTTGCCTGGTATGCCAGCGCCAGCAAAACGTGAAGCCTATGCCGCTGATATTACTTACGGCACCAACAATGAGTATGGTTTCGACTATTTGCGCGACAACATGGCGTTCAGCCCAGAAGAGCGGGTCCAGCGTAAATTGCATTACGCATTGGTGGATGAGGTGGACTCCATTCTGATCGATGAAGCTCGTACCCCATTGATTATTTCTGGGCCTGCGGAGGATAGCTCTGAACTTTATATCAAAGTGGATAAGTTGATCCCGAAACTGATCCGTCAAGAAAAAGAGGATTCAGATACATTCCAGGGTGAAGGGCACTTCTCTGTTGATGAAAAAACACGCCAAGTCAATTTGACAGAACGTGGTCTGGTACTGATTGAAGAGTTATTGGTGGAAGCCAAATTGATGGAGGAAGGTGAATCCTTGTATTCTCCGACCAACATTATGCTGATGCACCATGTGACGGCTGCCCTGCGTGCCCATGCGTTGTTTACCCGTGATGTAGACTATATTGTCAAAGATGGTGAAGTCATCATTGTTGATGAACATACCGGGCGTACCATGCAAGGCCGTCGTTGGTCTGATGGCCTTCATCAGGCGGTGGAAGCCAAAGAGCGTGTTGAAATTCAGAATGAAAACCAGACACTGGCCTCGATCACATTCCAGAACTATTTCCGTATATATGAGAAATTGGCAGGTATGACGGGTACTGCCGATACAGAAGCTTTTGAATTTAGCTCCATTTATAAATTAGATACCATCGTCGTTCCAACAAACCGCCCAATGATCCGTCAAGATTTACCTGATCTGGTTTACATGACAGAAGCAGAAAAAATTGAGGCGATCATTGAAGATATCAAAGACCGTACAAGCCGTGGTCAGCCCGTTTTGGTGGGGACCATTTCGATTGAGAAATCAGAGCTTGTTTCTAATGCCTTAACTAAGGCCGGTATTGTACATAACGTCTTGAACGCAAAATTCCATGCAATGGAAGCTGACATTATTGCTCAGGCAGGTCAGGCCAGCACGGTGACTATTGCGACTAACATGGCGGGACGTGGTACCGATATCATGTTAGGCGGAAGCTGGCAGACAGAAATTGCCAAACTGGAAAATCCAACTGAAGCAGAAATCGAAAAAATCAAAGCCGCGTGGCAAGAGCGCCATGATGCGGTTTTGGCTGCGGGTGGTTTACATATTGTTGGTACAGAGCGTCATGAATCCCGCCGTATTGATAACCAGTTACGTGGTCGTGCGGGACGTCAGGGAGATGCGGGTTCTTCGCGCTTCTATCTGTCAATGGAAGATTCTTTGATGCGCATTTTTGCTTCTGACCGCGTTACCGGCATGATGCGTAAACTTGGTATGCAGCCAGGGGAAGCAATTGAACACCCATGGGTGACTAAAGCAATTGCTAATGCTCAACGTAAAGTTGAGAGCCGTAACTTTGATATCCGTAAGCAATTACTGGAATATGATGATGTTGCCAATGATCAGCGTCGAGCGATTTATGCCCAACGTAACGACTTGCTTGATGTGAGTGATGTTAGTGAAACTATTGCCAGCATTCGTGAAGATGTCTTCAAGGCCACGATTGATGCTTATATTCCACCACAATCACTGGAAGAAATGTGGAATGTTGAAGGATTGCAGGAACGTTTAGTCAACGACTTCGATCTGGAGCTGCCAATTAAAGAATGGTTGGATAAAGAACCTGAATTGCATGAAGAAACGCTGCGTGAGCGCATTCTGGAGAAAGCGATTGAGGTTTATAAACAGAAAGAAGAGATTGTCAGTGCAGAAATGATGCGTAACTTTGAGAAAGGCATCATGCTGCAAACCTTGGATACATTGTGGAAAGAACATCTGGCAGCGATGGATTACCTGCGTCAAGGTATTCACCTGCGCGGTTATGCTCAGAAAGATCCAAAGCAGGAATACAAACGTGAATCTTTTGCCATGTTTTCTAATATGCTGGAATCACTGAAATATGAAGTGATCAGTACGTTGAGCAAAGTTCAAGTCAGGATGCCAGAAGAAGTTGAAGCGTTGGAGCAGCAGCGTCGTGAGGAAGCTGAACGTCTGGCAACAAAGCAGCATCTGAGCCATGAAATCGAGCAGGGAGCGTTGATGTCAGAAGCTGAAGCTCAGATGGCAACAGGAGAGCGTAAAGTTGGCCGCAACGATCCATGCCCATGTGGTTCTGGCAAAAAATATAAGCATTGTCACGGCCGCTTATAATTAAAACTAATTGTGCTAATGGTGCATCACTATTAGCAAAAAAAACAGCTCAAACCCTCGCTCAATAGAGTTGAGGGTTTTTATTATATTGACGATTAAATCGTAGCCTTTTCGTCACTCTTCAATACCAATTCTTGCATATTGCCTATATTTTTAATGAAATTATCGTCATGGGAAATAAGTACCATTGCGCCAGTATAATCATGCAATGCTTTTTGAAGTAATTCACGTGATTCAATATCCAGATGATTATCTGGTTCATCTAATAACAGTAGGGCAGGTGCATATGGCCCACAGAACAGGCAAGCCAGCGCGACCTTAAGTTGTTCTCCTCCACTCAGATAGCCGACAGGCTTCAGAGCTTCTTCGCCACGAATACGTAATTGTGCCAATCGAGTACGGTAGCGATCTTCCGTCCAACCCGGTGACTGCCGTTGAAAGTTATACAGCGCAGATTGAGTTTTATCGAGAAACGAAAAATGTTGATCCATTAAGCGATACGAAGGTGTTATTCGGCAAGTTCCCTGTTTAGGTAAGTAATCCCCTGCCATCACCTTTAATAAGGTTGATTTTCCACTGCCGTTTTTACCAACGACAGCAAGACGTTCATCATTATTGATAGTCAGACTGATAGGAGATCCGGAACCAAAAGGTAAGATGACATCTTGTAAGTAAAGTAGGGGAGCGGTAGCCGTTTGTGGGGTTGCAACTACGATTGATAATGGATCGATAATTTCCAGTTTCGTTCTGGCATCTGTAGCGAGTAATGAGCTCCTTTGAATCCGTTCTTTGTGTTGTATTGCTTGCCGTGACAGTGTGGCTTCTGAGCGTCCAAGTTGACGATCAAGGAGGATTTGGGCTTGATTGGCATTTTCTCGTTTTTGTTTGCCTTGACTTTGCCTTTTACTGGTTTTTTCACGGTCTTTTTGCTTATCACGCAAAACTTGTTTCAGATTTTTTTGAGTTTGATCCACTTCGCGTTGAATACCGAGCCTTAGTTGCTCCTTACTTTCCAGCCAAGTTTCCCATCCACCGATACTACGAGATAACCCCAATCCGCCAAGTTCATAAACAATCGATACATGTTGTAAAAGTTGGGTATCATGGGTTACCAGCAAAATACCACCGCTGAAAGTTCCTAGCCATTGAGATAACCAAAGGCGTCCTTGCCGATCAAGGTGGTTACTTGGTTCATCCAGAATCATAAAACTAGCACCTTGCTGTTTTAGTGCTAATAGCCTGATCCGTGTTTGCTCACCACCGCTGAGGGAATCAAAAGGCTGATTTAATATGCTTGGATTGAGTTCACCTTCCGCAAGCAGAGATTCAGTCTGAAATTGCCAATCCCAATGACCTTCCATAACATCAAAATCTGCGTCATCACCAACACCCGCCAGAACGCGCTCATTGGCACTCATGATTTTGGTCAATCCCAACATGTCGGCAGCATTACCAGAAAAAGATGCTAACCCCTGTGACAAATAGCCCACATCACAGAAATGTTTCACATAGCCTTCTGTGGGAGAGGTCTGCTTTGCCAATATTGATGCCAGCCAGGATTTACCAATGCCATTACGTCCTACTAATGCGTGTTGCTCTGCATTTAAAAACATATCAATGCCAGAAAAGAGAGGCTTTGTTTCACCAGAAAATTGATAGGCGATTTGTCTTGCTTCGATTAATGATTGAACATCATTTTGCATAAACGGTGTTTCCTTAATCTTTAAAATAGTAGTTTGAATCTATTTGTAGGCTAATTTCTTACACTGTTTGCAATTTGTTTTTACATGATAGGTCTGATGTAGTGAGGTTGTGGGTAATAAGACGCGGTGAAAATCGGCTAGACATTGAATGAAATACAAGTTTGCGATTTAAGCTAATTTTAATGTAGTCTGCAAGAGATAATCACCTAAGTTAAATAATCAACGGCAAGAAAAGCGATTATGGAAAAAAAACATCTGCATATTGCAGCAGGTATCATTAAAAATAGCAATGATGAGATTTTTATCACGCAGCGTAGCGCTGATTCACATATGGGTGGTTTTTGGGAGTTTCCAGGGGGGAAACTTGAACAGGGAGAAACGCCTGAGCAGGCGTTAATCAGAGAGCTAAAGGAAGAAGTTGGTATCACGGTAACTCATAGTGAAATGATGGATACCATCAAACATGATTTCCCTGACAGAAGAATCACGCTCTACTTTTTTCTGGTCGATGAAT
This sequence comes from Xenorhabdus sp. PB62.4, assembly GCF_014467285.1. Lineage (NCBI taxonomy): Bacteria > Pseudomonadati > Pseudomonadota > Gammaproteobacteria > Enterobacterales > Morganellaceae > Xenorhabdus > Xenorhabdus sp. PB62.4. The sequence continues at coordinate 157,099 of NZ_NKHR01000006.1, forward strand.
GGAAAGATGAGCCATTTGGTAAAGAAGGACAACCTTCTCGCTGGGTTTTGCAATCAAAATTAATTGCTGATGAATTCCCCCCGGCAAACCGCAGTATTGTGGATTTACTGACGAAAGAGGGTTCGAATTAGCTAGTCGGTAGTCGGCCTTGAAACCAGACATTATACAGCAGCGCCAAATATCACTGGTGCTGCTGCATTAGCGGTCATAACTGAAATAGCGGTCATAACCGAAGTTAGATGATATTACTTATCCAGATTTGGATCTTCGCTCCAGTTATCACTTTCTGAGCTGTCGCACTGGCTCGGTATTTTCTTTTCTTCGCTGGCCCATTCGCCTAAGTCGATTAATTGGCAACGTTTACTGCAAAATGGGCGGTACGGGCTAATTTCCCCCCATATTACCGTGTTGCTGCACGTAGGGCATTCGACAGTCAATACTTCAGACATCTTACTTTCTCCTGCTAAGTTTGAATTCTATGTTAACAGCAGGCTAATTCAAATGACAAATGGGCAGGCACAACGCCATGTTCACTATCCATAGGCAAGAAACGGATGGCAAAACGTGTCTTGTAGCCAGAGACTTGTGGATAAACCAACGCACCCAACACAACATCTAGCTTTAACCTCAATAAATCTGCCTCATCAGCGTTTCCCTGATAGAATCCATTATGACTGGTTTTAGGCGTGAATGCCGCTGAATGGCGTATGAGCCCTAAAATGCTTTCCAGTGCTTGTTGTAATGGGCGAAGGCTATCTAACCAGTTTTTTACGGATTCGTCCCTGACAGATTGGGGTAAATGCAGCCACAGATGCAATGTTGGCAAATCAAAGCTACAACATCCTCCGGGAATACTGAGCCGTTGGCGCACCAGACTGATAAGGCGGTCTTCTTTGATGTATTGGCTCAGTCTTGGGGCTTGATTCAACGCAATACTGCGTCCCTTAAGTTGTTCTGCCAGATTTTGGATCATTGCAGTATCAGCATTGGGAGCACAGAGCCACTGTTTTAATTTTGCCTGCTGACGGTCGAGTTCTTTCAATAATTCAGAGCGAACTTCACCACGTTCTAAGATCTCAATTAATTCGGCAATTGTACGAAAAAATGCGAGGCTACTCGCCTGAGAATCCAGATGGCGTTGTTTTTCCAACTGTTGCAGTGAAGATTCAATCCTCAACCATGAACGCATTTTTTCATTGAGTGGATGTTCAAAAATAATAGCGGAGGTAGCATCACTCATTATGGTTTTCCTGTCTGACTGATTTTGCTAGTTTTAAATACCGTTGATGTAGTTCGACCACACGGGAAGCAATATTTTGCTCGTTGCTGTGGTTAATGATGACATCATCTGCCTTTTCCAGTCTGGCCTGACGGCTGGCTTGTGCAGCCAGAATATTTTCGACCTGCTTACGGCTCACGCCATCACGAGTCATCGTTCGGGTTATCTGTGTTTCTTCTGGGACATCAACAACTAAAATACGGTTTGCTAAATGCGTTAAATTATTTTCAATAAGTAGAGGAACTACCCAAATAACATAGGGCGCAGTAACTTGGTTCAGTTGCTTGCGTGTTTCTTTTTGTATCAGCGGATGTAAGAGCGCATTGATCCACTGCTTTTCTTCCGGGGCAGCAAAAATTTTTTGGCGCAGCAGGGTGCGGTTAAGGCTGCTATCGGCTAATAATATGTCGGGACCAAAGTGTTCTGTGATTGCCTGTAATGCGGGAGTGCCAAGAGCAACAACTTCTCTGGCAATAATATCAGCATCAACAAGAGGAACACCAAGGGATGAAAATACATTAGAGATAGTCGTTTTACCGCTACCAATTCCACCTGTGAGTGCAACAATATAAGCCATTCTATCCCTTAAAATATTTCTGATAGCATAATTAAATTGTAACCCAAGGGAGGCTTATGAGCTATAAACAAACGCGTATATCCTTCCCACCTTCCAAGTTGAATTGTTAAATACGTTTTTTTACAAGCCACATGATTCACTATATTAACTATGCCCCTTGGGATACGTTCTCTAACACCACGCTGTAACCTGAAATTCATTGTCTAATACTTCTGCTTTTTGCTCCTGAGAAAAAACAACCCGATATGTAAATATATTGTTAAGATAATATTGTGCCTAATTGAAAAATAGGCAGGTACATGGCCAGCAATAATAAACCAACAATCAGTGCGATTATCAGCATCAATAGAGGTTCAAGTAATTGAACTAAACTATCAGCAAGGTTGATGGATTTTTCCTGATACCATTTTGCAAGATTAAATAAAAATAACTCTAATTGCCCAGATTCTTCACCTATAGTGACAAACTGTTGACATAAGGAGGGGAAATACTTTGCTTTTTTTAAAGCATCACTCATTGGAATTCCTTGTTGGATTTGCCGATGTAAATATTTTATGCCAGTGATAAAAACAGGGTGATGAGTGGCGTTAAGTGCGCATTCCAGCCCGGTTGTGAGTGTTAAACCTGCTTTCTGGGTCATAAATAGAATATGGAATATTTGATTGGTTTGCTGGTAAATCGTGAGTTGCTTAAACAGGGGAAGTCTCAGCAGGAACATTTTTTCTTTTGTTTGCATGATGGGAAAGTGATGGCGTAACCATAGATAACCAATCAGTGATATCAATATTATTACTAGCAATAGTACGCCATGCTGAATTAAGAAATCAGAACTTGATAAAACCCACTGAGTTAACAAAGGCAAAGTAGCATTAAATGAAGAATAAACGTGTCGGAATTCCGGTAAGACAAAAACCAACATCAGGATGACAACGAGGAAACTTACAAAAGCGACAATCAAAGGGTAACGATAAGCCTTTTGAATTTTCTTCCTTAACGTATCTTGCTGCTCCAGCCGATGAAGGATTAATTGACAGCAATTCTCAAGTTGGCCTGTCTGTTCTCCTACAGCAATAATCTGACTGAATAAAGGGGGAAATAATTTTGGATAATATTCCAGTGTTGTGGAGAATGGTTCACCTTGGCTAATTTTCTGAATCATGTCTGTTAATACACATCGCCAAAGTGCATGTTTGCATTCTTGTAATAAGATAGCCAATCCCCGAAGCAGAGGAATTCCTGAGGTCAGTAATGAGCTTAACTGATGAATAAAATGTAGGCGATAAGCAACTTCCTTTTCACTGTAATAAATGACTTTTTTGCATTTAATCGAATAGGGTTGCAAATCGAGATAACTTAAGTGTTGAAATACGCTTTTTTTGCTGTGGCCGATGCTTTCTCCCTTGATGATTTTCCCTTTATTGTTAATCGCTTGCCATTGGTAAATATATTCTATTTTCATACTGCTTCATGGCCTGTAATTTGATAAATCTCTTCAAGGGTGGTTATTCCTTTTTCCGCTAATGCCAACCCTGCTGAAAAAAGAGTTGAATCCTGTTGTAAGGCAAGTAAATGTGAAATGTTATTACTTGCATGTTCAGACATCATTGCTTGCTGGAGTTCTGGTTTTATTTCGAGAAACTCATAAATAGCTGTCCTGCCGTAATAACCAGAAAAACAGTAGTCACAACCAACGGCATTCCACTTTCTGATAGAGACAAGTTGTTTTGCAGATAAGGGAAGAGTTTCTGTCTCACTGATAAGGTTAGGTATGATGGTGGGTTTTATGTCTTGCTGGCGGCAATGGGGGCAGAGCTTACGAACCAGTCGCTGTGCAATAATCAACTTCACGCATGACGCTGTCGTGTAGCCAGAAATTCCCAAATTTTGCAGGCGGGATAAAGTATCAATGGTGGAGTTGGTATGCAGTGTTGATAAAACCAAGTGCCCCGTTTGCGCTGCTTTCATTGATATTTCGGCAGTTTCATTATCACGAATCTCACCAACCATAATGATATCGGGATCTTGGCGTAATAATGCCCTGAGAACTTTGGCAAAATCCAGCCCAATCTTATTATTTACCGGTGTTTGGTTGATGCCGCTCAATGGAATTTCAACGGGATCTTCGACACTACAGATATTCTTTTTGGCTTGGTTTAAATATTGCAGGCAGCTATAGAGCGTGACAGTTTTTCCACTCCCCGTTGGGCCGGTTACCAAAATCATTCCTTGTGGTAAATGGATCTTCTGTTTTAACAACTGTAACTGTGATTCAGGCATACCCAGTTGTTCCAGGGACAATTGGTGTATGGTATTTAAAATACGCAGAACTATTTTTTCCCCATGCAAGGTTGGTAGTGTTGATATGCGTATTGCATAGTTATTTGTATTATCGTTATTTGTATTATCGCTCCAATCAAATTGCCCATCCTGAGGTTGGCGTTTTTCGGCAATATTGAGTTTTGCCATGATTTTTAAACGGGCGGGAATACTGGTATTCATTTGAGCTGGTGGAGTGTGCATGGCATGTAATATTCCATCAACTCGGATGCGTATTTGATAACCACGTTGAGAAGGTTCAAAGTGAATATCTGAAGCTCTTTTCTGGATTGAGGTTAATATCGTTTGATTGATTAATTGAATCACAGGCGTATCTATATCCTCATCCTGAACACCATTTGTTTGCACCATATGATGATTGGAATAGCGATTATCCAGACTATCAATGCGATAAGATTTATCTCCATTATTTTCTGCGCAGTGATGCTCTTCTGATATGACGGGTTTTTCCTGCATCAGCAGTGATTCTATTTTTGCTTCTGGCCAGATGTCTATATTAACAATTAAACCGGAAATAAAACGCAATGCAGCGACGAAATCCTCATTGGGTGATTTACTACAGGCAATAGTAATAGTTTGGGAGTCTTTTTTTATAATAATCGATTGATGCCGTTGACATAATTCCTTCACTTCTCTTTCCATTAAGAGATTTTCCTTATTTATCATTAATTATATTCCTTTGATAGGTTAATTATTTAACGTGCTTATTTTAAAAAGGTTATCTTAAAATATGTTTTTAGAATTTTAAGGTTTTCTGACATTTTAGTTTTAATGATTCATTTTTAGACTCACAAATAGTATTCCATTGTGTGATACCTGTTTTCGTATCTTGCGTTGGTTTTAAAATGGCGTTAAGTCCGCTGAGATTTTGTTGCCCTACGACCGTTATTTCACCTTCTTTTACTGTGATGGTACTGACATAGCGACTATTGTGACCTGATGGGATGGATGCTTGTCCAGAATGGCAGTCCCTATAATTTTCAGTCTCAAAGCGACAAAGCTCCACACCGGATTTATAAGGCACAATAGCTTGCAGCATATCGGTCAACGCTGCTTTCTGGATATATCCCTGATAACTGGGAATACCAATTGCGCCGAGGATAGATATAATTGCCATAACAACCATCAATTCTATTAATGTAAATCCATGTTGATTCATTTTTCTTCCTTATGCTTATTTGCGTTGGCTATCAAATTTGGTTGTAGATAAATGCAGATATGAGTAAGCATGAAGTAAACAGAGGAAAATAAAATAGCTTTAGCTATATTTATGGAATTGGTTTGAAAAAATAATAATGTGTTACATTTTTTTGCAAAAAATATTCGAACTTGATCGTAAATAAAAAACGTCACCAATCTTGGTCAATTGAAGGTGTTGACATGTTAAGCTGTTACACTTTAAGTAGTCACATGAGCTGTGAATTAAAATAATTGGCTGGAACGGCGTGATATTGAATTATTAAGGGAGAAGTAAAAGAATGAAACTGCATGAAGGGTGGATTGATATTGCAAGAAAAGTTATCTCTCCACATTGTGATCTGCGTCCAGAAGATGAAGTTCCATCATTACTGGTTATTCATAACATTAGCTTACCTCCCGGAAAATTTGGTGGCCCTTATATTGATCAATTATTTATGGGGACACTGAATCCAAATGATGATCCTTTTTTTGATGAGATCAAACACCTGCGTGTTTCTGCCCACTGCCTAATCCGGCGCGATGGGGAAGTTGTTCAATATGTGCCTTTCAATAAAAGAGCTTGGCATGCAGGTGTTTCCTGCTACTGTGACCGTGAAAAATGCAATGATTTTTCGATAGGTATTGAGCTGGAAGGTACGGATTACGAGGAATTTACTGAAATTCAGTACATTAAACTGGCGGAAATCACCGGGCTACTTATCAGCCAATATCCTGATATCCACGATAATATTGTAGGACACAGTGATATTGCTCCGGGTAGAAAGACTGATCCAGGGCCATATTTTTACTGGGATTACTATCGACAACTATTGAAGGAGTGAGTTGGATGACTCTCTTTATTCTACTGTTAATACTGGCATGGGAACGTGTTTTTAAAATGGGAGACCATTGGCAGTTGGAACGTTATTTATCCCCGCTTTTTGCCAGAGTAAAATCACATTCATTGTGGGGCAGTTTGGTCATAACCTTACTGGTTGCCTTATTAACCTGGAAGCTTATTGATATTTCGAGTTCTGTTGCTTTTGGCATTCCGGCGATTTTATTGAGTATTATCATCAGCTTGTTATGTATTGGTGCAGGAGGATTACGTCATGACTATCGTGGATATCTTCAGGCAGTACGTCATGATGATTTCGAACAGCAGAATATCCATCTTACTCGTTTGATGATGCTTCAGGGAATGCCGCCAGATACAACATCATCTAACACTGCAACCGTGTCCGATACCACGAAGGATGAACGATTGCGTGAAATACAGAATGCCTTAATCTGGATAAATTTCCGTTATTATCTCGCACCGATTTTTTGGTTGATTGTGTGGGGAAAATTTGGCCCTGCCATTTTGATGGGTTACGGTTGCCTTAGAGCTTACCAAAGATGGTTAGCACAACATGCAACGGTGGTGCAGCGCGCGCAATCCGGGGTTGATGGCATACTGCATTGGTTGGATTGGCTTCCTGCACGTTTGGCAGGTATTGCTTATGCTTTGTTGGGGCATGGCGAGAAAGCTTTACCAGCTTGGATCGCATCGCTCAGTGATTTTCGGACATCGCAATATAAGGTAGTCAGCCAACTGGCTCAATTTGCGCTCAGTAAAGTACCTCATCTTAACCCTGTAGAAACGCCAGTTGCTGCTGTCACGTTAGCTAAAAAAGCAACATTTACGATTGTGATTATTGTGGCATTGTTAACGATTTATGGAGCGTTAATTTAACCATAAATGATTTAATTGAATAGCTATATACCCTTTATTTTTCAAGTTGTTAATTCGTTAGTTAAGTTTACTTACCAAATTGCTATAACTTGAAATTTATAGGGTATATTTCTTAAAAACTTATTGGTAATTTCCGATAGTTTACAACAGTTATGTGAAGGCTGTTGTTGTAAGAAATGTTGTAGAGGCCAATGATTCATTGGTCTTAAAGTTACCTATTCTATTTTGGATAGGTTGATTGATTTATGCGCTTTTACATAGGCCTGTGTTCTTTGATTATTTTTAAATTGAATTTTAATTCGTTTTTATTGAATTTTTATTAAATTATTTTGATGCTATAACGCTTCAGTTTGCCTATTTATTACGTTTAAAAAACGTTAAATGGTCCTAAATTTTCCCGCCTTAAAATCCCTTTTGGTTATAATTTTCTAATAAAATTTAAAATAATTTGTTAAAATTTGCAGATTTTTATGATTTAGCTCAAGGTCTTTATAGACAGCTAGTGAATACTTTGTTACTTTAAGACCCTGTATTCTAAATTGGTATTACCAATTTACTTTACCCTCGTTAGCTAGGGCTTGGTCACTCAAGTTTAGTGACTAAGGTTGAGTTAGTTGGGGCATGGTTTTAAAGCGACATAGCCCGAAATAACATAGCCTGAAATAACATAGCCTGAAATAACATAGCCCGAAGCAACATTTACTCATTGAATGGCTTACAGCAGATATGGCCTATAGCAAGATTCGCCAACCAAAGTTATCAGATGTGATTGAGCAGCGTCTTGAACAGCTCATTCTTGAAGGCTCGCTACGCCCGGGAGAAAAGCTGCTGCCTGAGCGTGAACTGGCTAAGCAGTTTGAAGTATCACGTCCTTCTTTGCGCGAAGCCATTCAAAAACTGGAAGCCAAAGGCTTTCTTTTCCGTCGTCAAGGGGGAGGAACTTTCGTACAGAATAACCTGTGGCAAAGTTTCAGCGACCCGCTTGTCCAACTTATTGCAGAGAATCAAGAATCCCAGTTCGATCTCCTGGAAGCGCGTCATGCGTTAGAGGGTATTGCGGCTTACTATGCAGCCCTTAGGGGAACCGATGAAGATTTCAAACGCATTGAGCAGAGCCACCTTGCTATTCAAGAAGCCCAACAAAGTGGGGATGTGAATGCGGAATCTGATGCTGTCCTGCAATATCAGCTTGTTGTCACGGAAGCTGCCCATAACGTGGTATTGCTGCATTTATTGCGCTGTATGATCCCAATGTTACAACAAAATATCAGACGCAATTTTGAATTCATCTATACCCGCAAGGAAATGTTGGCAGCCGTTAGTGGCCACAGGGCTGAGATTTTTCGCTCTATTATGGCGAGAGAGCCGGAGAAAGCCCGAGAGGCTTCTCATCGCCATTTGGCCTTTATTGAAGAAGTTTTATTGGATCTGACTCGTGAACATACTCGCCGTGAGCGTTCATTGAGGCGGCTCCAGCAACATCAGGAATAAGAGCCTGTCCCTTGGGGCGTCATTGACAAATCAAATTCCCGAATGGGGTAGGTTCTAAACTTGACTGTACAGATTCTGACTGCTGCGTTTGTACAGTTCGTCAACTCTTTACCCAAGAGTTTTAGCGGCAACATATAGCAGGGCCTATCTTCCGGTCGTAACAGGCAGTTAGTCAAAAGGTATGACCAGAAGATAGGCTCCAACAACCATTAGAAATAGATAACAGATAAGGAATACACCATGTCAGATATTTTGAAAAATGACGTGGATCCGATCGAAACTCGCGATTGGTTACAGGCGATCGAATCGGTCATCCGTGAAGAAGGTGTTGAGCGTGCTCAGTTCCTGATTGATCAGGTTTTGAATGAAGCTCGTAAAGGTGGCGTTAACGTTGCCGCAGGTGCTGCAAGCCGTGATTACATCAACACTATTCCTGCTGAGGATGAGCCTGCTTACCCTGGCAACCTGGATTTGGAGCGCCGTATCCGCTCTGCTATTCGTTGGAATGCCGTGATGACCGTTCTGCGTGCATCCAAAAAAGATCTGGAACTGGGTGGTCACATGGCTTCATTCCAGTCTTCTGCTACTGTTTATGACGTGTGTTTCAACCACTTCTTCCGTGCTCGTAACGAAAATGATGGCGGTGACTTGGTTTACTTCCAGGGCCACATTTCTCCGGGCGTTTACGCACGTGCTTTCCTTGAAGGTCGTCTGACTGAAGAGCAGATGAATAACTTCCGTCAGGAAATCGGCGGTAATGGTCTGTCTTCTTACCCGCATCCTAAACTGATGCCTGATTTCTGGCAGTTCCCAACTGTTTCCATGGGTCTGGGACCAATCTCCGCTATTTATCAAGCGAAGTTCCTGAAATATCTGGAACACCGTGGCCTGAAAGATACCTCTAAACAAACCGTTTACGCTTTCTTGGGCGACGGTGAAATGGATGAACCAGAATCCAAAGGTGCGATCACTATCGCAACTCGTGAAAAACTGGATAACCTGGTATTTATCATCAACTGTAACTTGCAGCGTCTGGATGGCCCGGTAACAGGTAACGGCAAAATCGTTAATGAACTGGAAGGCATCTTCGACGGCGCTGGCTGGCAGGTACTGAAAGTCCTGTGGGGCGAGCGTTGGGATGCACTGCTGCGTAAAGATACCAGCGGTAAACTGGTTCAATTGATGAACGAAACTCTGGACGGCGACTATCAGACATTCAAGTCTAAAAATGGTGCTTATGTTCGTGAGCACTTCTTCGGTCGTTACCCAGAAACTGCGGCATTGGTCAAAGATATGACTGATGACGAAATCTGGGCTCTGAACCGTGGTGGTCACGATCCTAAGAAAGTTTACGCTGTACTGAAAAAAGCGCAGGAAACTACAGGTAAGCCAACTGTAATCCTGGCTCAGACCGTCAAAGGTTACGGTATGGGCGACACCGCTGAAGGTAAAAACATTGCTCACCAGGTTAAGAAAATGAACATGGACGGCGTGCGTCAGTTCCGTGATCGTTTCAATATTCCTGTATCTGACGAGCAAGTTGAAAGCCTGCCATTCGTGACTTTCGACAAAGATTCAGAAGAATCCAAATATCTGCATGAGCGTCGTAATTCACTGGGTGGTTACCTGCCAAGCCGTCGTGTTAACTTCGACGAAAAACTGGAAATTCCAGCTCTGGAAGATTTCAGCTCTCTGCTGGAAGAACAATCCAAAGAAATTTCTACCACCATCGCTTTTGTTCGTGCACTGAACATCATGCTGAAGAACAAGTCTATCAAAGATCGTCTGGTTCCAATCATTGCTGATGAAGCACGTACTTTTGGTATGGAAGGTCTGTTCCGTCAAATCGGCATCTACAGCCCGAATGGTCAGCAGTATACTCCGCAAGACCGTGAGCAGGTTGCATACTATAAAGAAGACGCTAAAGGTCAGATCCTGCAAGAAGGTATCAACGAACTGGGTGCTGCTTCATCTTGGCTGGCTGCTGCAACTTCTTACAGCACCAACAACCTGCCAATGATCCCGTTCTACATCTACTACTCCATGTTCGGATTCCAGCGTATCGGTGATCTGTGCTGGGCGGCTGGTGACCAGCAGGCTCGTGGCTTCTTGGTCGGTGGTACTTCTGGCCGTACAACTCTGAACGGCGAAGGTTTGCAGCATGAAGATGGTCACAGCCATATTCAGTCCCTGACTATTCCTAACTGTATCTCTTACGATCCAGCATTTGCTTATGAAGTGGCTGTTATCATGCATGATGGCCTGGAGCGTATGTATGGTGAGAAGCAAGAAAACATCTATTACTACATCACGACCCTGAACGAAAACTACCAGATGCCGGCAATGCCAGCAGGTGTTGAAGAAGGTATCCGTAAAGGTATCTACAAACTGGAAAGCCTGGAAGGTGCGAAAGGTACAGTTCAGTTGTTAGGTTCTGGTTCTATCCTGCGTCATGTTCGTGAAGCAGCGAAGATCCTGTCTGATGAATACGGTATCGGTTCTGATGTATACAGCGTCACTTCTTTCACTGAACTGGCTCGTGATGGTCAGGATTGTGAACGTTGGAACATGCTACACCCATCAGAAGAACCTCGTGTTCCTTACATTGCTCAGATCATGAACGAAGCACCGGCTATTGCTTCTACTGACTACATGAAACTGTTCGCAGAGCAAGTACGTAACTTTGTTCCTGCAAGCGAATTCCGTGTATTGGGTACTGACGGTTTCGGTCGTTCTGATAGCCGTGAAAACCTGCGTCATCACTTTGAAGTTGATGCTTCTTACGTGGTTGTTGCGGCTCTGGGTGAATTGGCTAAACGTGGCGAAGTTGATGTGAAAGTGGTTGAAGAAGCCATCAAGAAATACAACATCAACCCAGAAAAAGCTAACCCACGTCTGGCATAAGAGGTCAAGATTAATGTCTATTGAAATTAACGTACCTGATATTGGTGCAGATGAAGTTGAAGTTACCGAGATTCTGGTAAACGTAGGTGATACGGTAGAAGCAGAACAGTCACTGATCACTGTTGAAGGCGATAAGGCTTCCATGGAAGTCCCATCTCCACAGGCGGGTGTAGTTAAAGAAATCAAAGTCGTGGTTGGTGATAAAGTTGAAACCGGCAAACTGATCATGATTTTTGAATCCGCAAATGGTGCAGCAGTTGCTGCACCTGCGCAACAGGAAGCAGCAGCTCCGGCTGCGGCACCAGCAGCGGTTGAAAGCAAAGAAGTGAATGTGCCAGATATCGGTGGTGACGAAGTTGAAGTTACCGAAATTATGGTAAAAGTAGGTGATACCATCACTGAAGAACAGTCTCTGATCACCGTTGAAGGTGACAAAGCGTCTATGGAAGTTCCTGCGCCATTCGCGGGTACTGTGAAAGAGATCAAAATTGCCGCTGGCGATAAAGTTAAAACTGGCTCTCTGATCATGGTATTCGAAATTGCGGGTTCTGGTGCAGCACCTGTGGCAGCAGCGGCTCCGGCAGCAGCGCCTGCGGCATCTGCGGCGAAAGAAGTTAACGTACCAGATATCGGTGGTGATGAAGTTGAAGTTACCGAAATCATGGTCAAAGTGGGTGACACCATTGCTGAAGAACAGTCACTGATCACTGTTGAAGGCGATAAAGCTTCTATGGAAGTTCCTGCGCCATTCGCGGGTACTGTAAAAGAGATCAAGATTGCGACTGGCGATAAAGTCAAAACCGGTTCTCTGATCATGGTATTTGAAGTTGCAGGTGCAGCACCTGCGGCGGCAGCGACTCCGGCTCCAGTGGCTGAACCTGCGAAAGCAGCACCAGCGCCAGCAGCGAGCAAACCAGCAGAAGGCAAAAACGAATTTGCAGAAAATGACGCTTACGTTCATGCAACTCCAGTGATCCGTCGTCTGGCGCGTGAATTTGGCGTAAATCTGGCTAAAGTAAAAGGCACAGGCCGTAAAGGTCGCATCCTGCGCGAAGACGTTCAGACTTATGTGAAAGATGCGATTAAACGCGCAGAAGCTGCACCTGCTGCTGCGGGTGGTGGCCTGCCGGGTATGCTGCCTTGGCCAAAAGTTGATTTCAGCAAGTTTGGTGAAATCGAAGAAGTAGAAATGAGCCGTATCCAGAAAATCTCCGGTGCTAACCTGAGCCGTAACTGGGTCATGATCCCTCACGTTAACCTGTTCGATGAAGCGGATATCACTGAAGTTGAAGAATTCCGTAAACAGCAGAACAAAGAAGCTGAGAAGAAACAGCTAGGCGTGAAGATCACTCCGCTGGTATTCGTCATGAAAGCAGCTGCGAAAGCACTGGAAGCAATGCCTCGCTTTAACAGCTCCATTTCTGAAGATGGCCAAAAGCTGATCCTGAAAAAATATGTCAACATCGGTATTGCGGTTGATACGCCTAATGGTCTGGTTGTGCCAGTATTCAAAGATGTCAATAAGAAAGGCATCATGGAACTGTCAAGAGAATTGGCTGAAGTTTCCAAGAAAGCACGTGCTGGTAAGCTGACTGCTTCCGACATGCAAGGTGGCTGCTTCACCATATCCAGCCTGGGTGGTATCGGTACTACCGGTTTTGCACCAATTGTGAATGCACCAGAAGTGGCAATCATGGGCCTGTCTCGTTCTTCCATGAAACCTGTCTGGAATGGCAAGGAATTCGTTCCTCGTCTGATTCTGCCTATGTCTCTGTCTTTCGACCACCGTGTGATCGACGGGGCAGATGGTGCGCGCTTCATCACTTATATTAATCAATTGATGAGCGACATCCGCCGTTTGGTGATGTAATGCAAAGGCCGGTGAATAACCGGCCTAATAATGACTAGCGTGACAGATATTTTCTCCTTTCATCTGGCAGGTTGAGATTTCTGTCACGTTAACGCGCTTTTCAGGTTATTTACAATTTTGTAAACTGCTCGCGGTGTGTACGTCCCGGTGGAATATGGTTTTTTTTCGTCTGACCCGCCGGACAAACAATTAAGAGGTCATGATGAGTACTGAAATTAAAGCCCAGGTAGTGGTGCTTGGAGCAGGCCCTGCTGGGTATTCTGCTGCTTTCCGTTGTGCAGACTTAGGTTTGGAAACTGTTCTGGTTGAACGTTATTCCACTCTGGGTGGTGTTTGCCTTAACGTGGGTTGTATCCCATCCAAGGCGCTGCTTCATGTAGCAAAAGTGATTGAAGAAGCAAAAGCGCTGGCACAACACGGTATCGTGTTTGGTGAGCCACAAACTGATATCGATAAGATCCGTCTCTGGAAAGAAAAAGTCATTTCTCAGTTGACAGGTGGTCTGGGCGGCATGGCTAAAGGCCGTAAAGTTAACGTTGTTAACGGTGTTGGTAAATTTACTGGTGCTAACACTCTGGTAGTAGAAGGCGAGAACGGCGCAACAACAATTAATTTTGATAATGCCATTATCGCAGCGGGTTCACGCCCAATTCAGCTACCATTCATTCCACATGATGATCCTCGCGTATGGGATTCTACCGATGCTCTGGAACTGAAAACTGTTCCGGAACGCCTGCTGGTAATGGGAGGCGGTATTATCGGTCTGGAAATGGGTACTGTTTATCACGCTCTGGGTTCTCAGATCGACGTGGTTGAAATGTTCGATCAAGTGATCCCTGCTGCGGACAAAGACATTGTTAAAGTGTTCACTAAGCGTGTCAGCAAGAAGTTCAACCTGATGCTGGAAACTAAAGTGACCGCAGTAGAAGCTAAAGAAGATGGCATCTACGTAACAATGGAAGGCAAAAAAGCACCTGCTGAACCACAGCGTTATGATGCAGTTCTGGTTGCTATCGGTCGTGTACCAAACGGCAAGCTGCTGGATGCTGGCAAAGCGGGCGTTGAAGTTGATGATCGCGGCTTTATCCATGTGGATAAACAAATGCGTACTAACGTACCTCACATCTTCGCTATCGGCGATATCGTTGGTCAGCCAATGCTGGCACACAAAGGTGTTCACGAAGGTCACGTTGCTGCTGAAGTTATTTCTGGTAAGAAACACTACTTCGATCCGAAAGTTATTCCATCCATCGCTTACACTGAGCCAGAAGTGGCATGGGTTGGCCTGACTGAGAAAGAAGCGAAAGAAAAAGGTATCAGCTATGAGACCGCGACTTTCCCATGGGCAGCATCTGGTCGTGCAATCGCATCTGACTGTTCAGATGGTATGACTAAGTTGATTTTCGATAAAGAAACTAACCGCATTATCGGTGGTGCTGTTGTTGGTACTAACGGCGGTGAACTGCTAGGTGAAATCGGTCTGGCTATCGAAATGGGTTGTGATGCAGAAGATATCGCTCTGACTATCCACGCTCACCCGACACTGTATGAATCAATCGGTATGGCTGCGGAAATTTACGAAGGCAGCATTACTGACTTGCCAAACCCTAAGGCAAAGAAAAAGAAATAACGCATTAGGTTTTTGCATTATTTTTTGCAGTGATAATAAGCGGCTTCCATATTGGGAGCCGTTTTAGCTTGATATTCAGGGTAATATTTCTCTTCCATAATAATTGCAGAATTATAGCCTGCACCTACTGTAGCGTCATGTTCTTCTCTATTAAGCATAATGATATCCTTTCAAACGGTATTGGCATTAGCTTTGGAATGGCTTCTGGTTTTTGGGATAAAATGTGAAGTATTACTTATTTGTTGATATTGAAAGTTTGTTGAACTGTGTACAGTGATCAGAAATACTGTTAAGAAAAAGATGAGCATGGAAAGTCAGTGCATTCAGTAAAAATTCAGAGGGAAATTAAAGTATTTTCGAGTCTCAATAGAAAAAAATAGCATATCCATCTATAAATACTCCTTTTAATGATATTTATCTAGAATTTTATCACTGTGTAATGTTGATTTTATGTGAATGAATTAACATGTCATTCAAATTTTGGTATGCTAAATGCCCGAAGCTGAGCATAATTATGATGTTATGCGAGCAAAATCCTCTGACCTGGCACCCTTGATGATTGTTTTAGAAGGTTATTTTAGATGATCGTTTTGGATGATCATTACCGGGTGCAGACAGCCGGGTATATAAAATGACAATGAGAGCGAGGAGAAAGTCGTGCTAGAAGAATACCGCAAGCACGTAGCCGAGCGTGCAGCTCAAGGCATCGTCCCTAAGCCATTAGACGCAGCTCAAGCAGCAGCGCTGGTCGAATTACTGAAGAACCCACCTAAAGGTGAAGAAGATTTCCTGTTAGATCTACTGACCAACCGCGTTCCCCCTGGTGTAGACGAGGCCGCTTATGTTAAAGCGGGTTTCCTTGCTGCTATTGCGAAGGGTGAAACAACTTCACCACTTGTTACAGCAGAAAAAGCCATTGAATTACTGGGAACCATGCAAGGTGGGTATAACATTCACGCTTTAATTGATGCCCTTGATGATGAAAAATTGGCACCTATTGCGGCGAAAGCGCTTTCTCATACTTTGCTGATGTTTGACAGCTTCTATGATGTGGAAGAAAAAGCAAAAGCGGGTAATGTTCATGCCAAACAGATTATTCAGTCATGGGCTGATGCTGACTGGTTCCTTGAACGCCCCGAATTGGCAGAAAAAATCACAGTGACTGTATTCAAGGTCACGGGTGAAACGAACACCGATGATCTCTCCCCTGCGCCTGATGCTTGGTCACGCCCTGATATTCCTCTGCATGCTCTGGCAATGCTTAAGAATGCCCGTGAAGGTATTGAACCCGATCAAGCCGGAGTCGTGGGCCCGATTAAGCAAATCGAAGCACTGGCTAAAAAAGGTTACCCGTTGGCTTACGTTGGTGATGTTGTCGGTACAGGCTCTTCCCGTAAATCAGCAACTAACTCCGTATTGTGGTTTATGGGAGAAGATATTCCATTTGTACCAAATAAACGTGGTGCAGGTGTGGTATTGGGTGGAAAAATTGCCCCCATCTTCTTCAATACCATGGAAGATGCAGGGGCGTTACCAATCGAAGTTGATGTTTCTAAACTCAATATGGGTGATTTGATTGATATCTATCCATATAAAGGTGAAATCCGTCAGCACGAAACCAATGAATTATTGTCTACTTTTGAACTGAAAACGGATGTATTGATCGATGAAGTGCGTGCCGGTGGTCGTATTCCATTGATTATCGGTCGTGGTTTGACTGGAAAAGCGCGTGAATCATTAGGCTTGCCACACAGTGATGTATTCCGTCAGGCAAAAGCGGTTGCGAAAAGCGATCGCGGTTTCTCATTGGCACAAAAAATGGTCGGCCGTGCTTGCGGTACAGTGGGTATCCGTCCGGGAGAATATTGTGAGCCTAAGATGACATCTGTGGGTTCTCAGGACACCACAGGGCCAATGACACGGGACGAATTGAAGGATCTGGCGTGTCTGGGCTTTTCTGCGGATTTGGTCATGCAGTCATTCTGTCATACCGCCGCTTATCCAAAACCTGTTGATGTGACCACACATCATACTTTGCCTGATTTCATCATGAACCGTGGCGGGGTATCACTGCGTCCGGGAGATGGCATTATCCACTCATGGCTGAACCGTATGTTGCTGCCGGATACCGTGGGTACAGGGGGAGATTCTCATACTCGTTTCCCAATTGGTATTTCTTTCCCGGCTGGTTCTGGTCTGGTGGCATTCGCTGCGGCAACAGGTGTTATGCCGTTGGATATGCCTGAATCAGTATTGGTTCGTTTTAAAGGAAAAATGCAACCTGGCATTACTCTGCGTGATCTGGTGCATGCAATTCCTTACTATGCGATTCAACAAGGTTTGCTGACTGTTGAGAAGAAGGGTAAGAAAAATATCTTCTCTGGCCGCATTCTTGAGATTGAAGGTTTGCCAGAACTTAAAGTTGAACAGGCATTCGAATTGGCTGACGCATCAGCGGAACGCTCTGCGGCTGGCTGTACCATTAAGCTGGATAAAGCGCCAATCATTGAATATCTGCAATCAAATATCATATTGCTGAAATGGATGATTGCGGAAGGTTATGGTGATCGCCGGACACTGGAACGCCGTATTATAGGTATGGAAAACTGGCTGAAAGATCCTCAATTGCTGGAAGCAGATGCCGATGCTGAATATGCTGCGGTGATTGAAATCGATCTGGCTGAGATTAAAGAACCTATTTTGTGTGCGCCGAATGATCCAGATGATGCACGGTTGTTATCAGAAGTTGCTAACAGCAAAATTGACGAGGTCTTTATCGGTTCTTGCATGACCAATATCGGCCATTTCCGTGCAGCAGGCAAATTGCTGGATCAGCATAAAGGTCAATTACCGACTCGTTTGTGGGTTGCACCACCAACCAAGATGGATGCCGCTCAATTAACGGAGGAAGGCTATTACAGCGTCTTTGGTAAGAGTGGGGCACGTATTGAGATCCCTGGCTGTTCATTGTGCATGGGTAATCAGGCGCGAGTGGCAGATGGTGCAACTGTGGTATCAACTTCTACCCGTAACTTCCCGAACCGTCTCGGTACTGGTGCAAATGTTTATCTGGCTTCTGCGGAGCTGGCGGCGGTGGCGTCATTGTTGGGCCGTTTGCCAACATCAGCAGAGTATTTGCAGTTCATGGATAAAGTCGATGAAACAGCAGCAGATACTTATCGTTACCTCAATTTTGATCAATTGGATCAGTACACAGAAAAAGCGGATGGTGTGATCTTCCAAACCGCTGTGTAAAAAAGTATATTGCATGAATGGGAGGCAAAGGCCTCCCTTTTTTATGTCAGTTTTTGTGTCAGTTTGTGGACTACTTCAGAGGTGGGCTAATCAGAAATGTTTAAAATCCAATCGTGTTAGTCATAGGCAAAAGATAGTGGAGGTGTGTAATGGAATATGAATTTATGCAGGATATTACTGGTCACGTGACAACATCTTTTTCAATGGATCATGAAGCTGTAGGCCATTGGTTAAATGAAGAAGTCAAAGGTGATTTGGGCATACTGGATAAAATCACGGTGGCTTTGAAGGATATTAAAGGCAGCGAACGTCAGTGGCAGCTAGCAGGCCATGAGTATACTTTATTGATGAGCGAGGATGAAATCATGATCCGGGCTAATCAACTCCAGTTTGACACTGAGATGATAGAAGAAGGAATGAGTTACTATGATAACGAAAGTCTGGCTTTTTGTGGCACAGACGATTTTATCGTTATGTTAGCCGATTACAGAGAGTTTATTTTGCAAAGAAATCAAACATAAGTATTAGTGTTCAACCTATGATAGCTTTCTGCCATAATCGATATTTCATCACATAGGTGTATTGTGATAGTGGCTTTTCTATTTTTTGAACAGGAACCTATGTATTTCGGTGGTGCTTATGGCTATTAACAATGCCGGATATTAACAAAGCCGAATGGAGATAGGTTCCAACAATAACGGTGGGCTTTGTATGGAAGAGATCAATCTGTCAAATGAGATTGATAAAGCAGCGGGCTGGTTTACTAACAATCAGGATCTATTGATTCAGTATGCGGTGAATGTTGTATCTGCCATCCTGATTCTTATCATTGGCTTATTTGTCGCTAAGGTAGTCAGTAAAGCCGTCAGGCGTGTTATGTCATTGCGTGGTGTTGATGCCACTATTTCTGATTTTTTATCCGCAATTATGCGTTACGCTGTCATTGCATTTACGATTATTGCAGTTCTTGGCAAGTTAGGTATTCAGACCGCATCTGTGATTGCAGTCATCGGTGCGGCAGGTTTGGCAGTCGGTCTGGCATTACAAGGATCGTTGTCTAATTTCGCTGCTGGTGTTTTGCTGGTGCTGTTCCGCCCACTCCGTACTGGTGAATATGTCATGATCGGTGCTGTGGAAGGAACTGTTGTGCAGGTGCAGATTTTCTCTACGACATTGCGCACGGCAGATGATCGTATCATCGTGATCCCCAATGGTAAGATTATTGCGGACAATATTATCAATACCAGCCGTGAACCTAACCGCCGTACCCAGATTATGGTGGGGGTTGCGTATAATGCAGATATTGATGAAGTGAAAAAAGTGTTGGGTGATGTGATTCAAGCGGATGAACGCATTCAACATGAAAGAGGCGTTACTATACGCCTGCACGAAATGGCTCCTTCGTCATTGAATTTTGTTGTGCGAGTATGGACGACCAACGGTGACGCGTGGAACGTGTACTGGGATTTAATGGAAAACTTTAAGCGTACTTTAGATAAACACAATATCGGTATTCCATTCCCACAAATGGATGTTTACTTGCATCAGCAACAAACCGCCTTACAGAAAAAGACGGAAGAATAATTAAAAGATCTTGGTGTGAGCATTTCCATGACTCACACCAAATTCGGATACAATTCCCATTATTTTTTCTAATGATGGATAAGAATCATTCATTTTCCCTAATATACTATTATTGGCTAATATGCACTGATACCATAACTAATTGAATAATTATTAGGAATTTTTGCATGTTTTCGATATTCATACAGGGCTTTTTTCTCAGTGCCGCGATGATCCTTCCCCTTGGGCCACAAAATGTATTTGTGATGCAGCAAGGAAGCAAAAAACAGTTCCATTTAATGAGTGCCGCGTTATGTTCCACTAGTGATGCGATCCTCATTGCAGCGGGAATATTTGGCGGAAGTGCTTTGCTTGGGCAATCGACATTTTTGCTGCAAGCCGTGACATGGGGTGGTATCGCATTTTTACTATGGTATGGTTGGGGGGCTTTTCGGACAGCACTATCGACGGAAGTTAAACTCTCCTCTGCTGAAAATATCATCCAAAGCCGTTGGCGGGTTATAGTAGCTCTCTTTGCGGTGACCTGGCTGAATCCTCATGTTTATCTGGACACGTTCGTTGTGTTGGGAAGCATAGGCGGGCAACTATCAATCGAGCTTAGGCCGTGGTTTACCCTCGGCGCGGTCATGGCATCAATCAGTTGGTTTTTTGCATTGTCATTTTTGGCTGCGTGGTTTTCACCTGTACTGAATCAACCGCGATCACAACGTATCATCAATGTTTTTGTTGGTTGTGTGATGTGGTATATCGCTTGGGGCTTACTTAAGCAAGGATTACAGATTTTTTATTGATTTCAATACTTCTTCATAGATAGTAAGTTCATGGGTAGTATGCTCATGGATAAATAGTATGTTCATGGATAAATAGTATATTCATGGATAAATAGTGTGTTCATAGATAGTGTGCTAATGTTTCTGAAAAGCACCTTACTCATGTAATTTTGTTGTATTTGAAGGAGGTTTTGTGAAACGTAAATCATTGGTACTGGCTGCGATGATGGCTCTGGGAAGCCTCTCTGGCATGGCTGCTTCTGCCTCTGAATTGCCATCTGTCCCACATATTTCTACTTCTGGTAATGCGGTAATCAAAGCGACGCCAGATATGGCCACGTTGATAATCCATGTCAGTGAAACTCAAAAAAGCTCGGCAGATGCAAAGAAAAAAGTGGACGAGCGTGTCGCGAAATATTTTGCTTTTCTGAAAAATAATAGCATTGAAAAGAAAGATATTGATGCTGCCAATTTGCGTACGCAACCAGAATATCAATATGAACAAAAGACTGGTAAATCAACAATCACAGGTTATAGAGCTTCGCGTTCGGTTGCAGTAAAAGTTCATAAACTGGATCAACTGAATACATTATTGGATGGTGCCCTGAAAGCTGGATTGAATGAAATTAACTCGGTGCAGTTCAGTGTTGAGAATCCACAACGTTATCGTGATGAAGCCAGACAAAAAGCCATTGAGAATGCTATTGCACAAGCGACTGCATTGGCAAAAGGGTTCAACGGTAAGCTAGGCCCGGTATATAGCATCAATTACCGTGCTCCTGAAGCCGTGCCAGCGCCAATGAGCCGCCTGAAATACCAGACAGCCCTGATGGCAGCACCAGCAGCAGATTCAGCCGGTGAAACTTATGAACCACAGGGCATTGAATTCTCTGATCACGTCGATGCGGTTTTTGAATTACAGCGTTAATTAATTTCATCTTCCTGACGTAACATCTGACGTCCTAGTTTGAGCAGGGCGTCAGTGACTTTTCTCATCGCCCCGCTTTCTGGGGTAAAACGATGCCAATAAAGCATGCGGCGTTGGCATAGTCCGGGCGTTAAATCAACTAATTCACCAGCTTGCAGCTCCTTGTCGATTTGCAAGTGTGGGATCATACAGCAAGTTGAACCTTGTCTTGCCAATTGCACAAATGCTTCAGAAGAATTCACGATATGGCAGGGGACACTACCCGGTGATAAGTCAAAATTCTGTTGTAAGAATGCCTGGTGCATATCATCCAGATGGTCGAATGCCACGGCAGGGGCTTTCAGTAATGCTGAACGAGTAACGCCATTAGGAAAAAAGCGCTCTGCGAACTCTGGAGAGGCAACAAACAGATAATCGAGAGCACCTAACTTATCAACCAGACAGCTTGGCAGGGGCTGAGCTTGAATACTAATCGCTCCAACAACTTCGCCACGCCGCAAACGTTCCTGAGTCCGGGTTTCATCTTCCACCTGAATATTTAGACGAATGGGTAAATCGGATAAAACAGGATGGAGAGCGGGTAAAAGCCAGGTTGCCAGACTATCCGCGTTAACCGCGAGGGAGAGCAACAGCGGTATCTCATTGCTATTTTCGTCACCGAGCCATTGTGCTTCCAGTAATTCTACCTGATGCAATAGCGCGAGCAGCTTTTGCCCTTGCTCTGTAGGGCGAGGTGGAACGGTGCGCACCAATAGTGGCTGACCAAACAGATTTTCTAATTGTTTGATTCTCTGGGATACCGCGGATTGGGTGATACAAAGTTTTTGTGCCGCACGCTCGAAACCACGTTCTCGGATCACTGCATCCAATGCTTGCAGTGACCTGTAATCAGGACGTTTCATTGAAAATAAAGTTCTCCGTTTTTACTCTTTTTGTGGGATATATTTTTTTAGGCTAAGTAGCTCTGTGGCTTGAGTAGCATCGCATGACTTAAGCAATACTCTTGCGATTCAAATATTCTTGCGATCCAAATACCATTGCGATCTGAATACCATTGTGATCTAAACAGCATTATGTGGCCTAAGTAGCACTATGCCATATTTTTTCATGGAGCGAGGTAATATTGTTTATACTAGCCGTCAGATTTTTCCTTGTAACTGTTTATAGGCTGTGATTGATATGACTCAGGACGAACTGAAAAAAGCAGTAGGTTGGGCGGCATTGGAATACGTTAAACCGGGCACAATTGTTGGTGTTGGTACGGGTTCAACGGCAGCGCATTTTATTGATGCGTTAGGAACTATCAAAGACAAAATTAAAGGTGCGGTGTCTAGTTCAGAAGCATCAACTGCAAAGCTGAAAAGTCTCGGTATTCCCGTATTTGACTGCAATGATGTTGACAGTTTGGATATTTATGTTGATGGCGCAGATGAAATTAACGGTCAGATGCAAATGATCAAAGGTGGTGGTGCGGCATTAACCCGGGAAAAAATCATCGCTGCTGTTGCAAAGAAATTTATCTGTATCATTGATTCCTCTAAGCAAGTGGATGTCCTGGGCAAATTTCCACTGCCGGTTGAAGTTATCCCAATGGCACGCGCTTATGTTACCCGTGAACTGGAGAAGTTAGGAGGAACCCCGGTTTATCGTGAAAATGTGGTGACTGATAATGGTAATGACATTCTGGATGTCCACAATCTTTCGATTGTTGAGCCGGCTGAATGGGAAGACAAAATCAATGGCATCGCTGGTGTGGTAACTGTTGGTCTTTTTGCCAACAGAGGTGCCAACGTAGTGCTGGTGGGTACCGCGGACGGTGTCAGAACGATTAAAGAATAATCGTTTGTTGGGGGCAGAATATTCTGTCCCCAAAATATTTTTATATTTATAAAAAAAAGAAAATTTGGTGATATCTATCACGTTACCGCCTAAAAAAAACTCAAGATCCTGTTTTTGACTTATAACGAATTATTTTACTTCGTGTAACAACTTATTTACTGTTTCTTATCCTGTTATATAAGCAATCGATTGTATTGCCGTTGTCGTTTTTTTTGTTATTTTGGTGATACCTATAGGCGTTATAAAGTTAGTACAACTAGGGCGGGCAAATGGTTAAGGTATCTTTAGAAAAGGATAAGATTAAATTTCTGCTACTGGAAGGCGTTCATCAAAGCACAGTAGACAAATTGAAAGCGGCTGGGTACAGCAATATTGAATATCATAAAGGGGCATTGGAACCAGAAGAACTGAAAGAAGCAATTCGTGATGCTCGGTTTGTGGGGATCCGTTCCCGTACTCAGTTGACAGAAGAAATTTTTTCCGCAGCGGAAAAATTGGTTGCTGTGGGATGTTTCTGTATTGGTACTAATCAAGTTGATTTGAAAGCCGCAGCAAGACGCGGTATTCCTGTATTTAATGCACCATTCTCCAATACCCGATCAGTCGCTGAAATGGTATTGGGTGAATTGCTGTTGTTATTGCGCCGCATTCCTGAGGCGAATGCAAAAGCACATAAAGGTGTATGGGATAAGCAGGCAAAAGGTTGTTATGAAGCTCGCGGAAAGAAACTAGGCATTATTGGTTACGGCCATATCGGTACACAGCTTGGTATTTTGGCTGAAAGTATTGGTCTGAATGTTTATTTCTATGATATCGAAAATAAATTGCCATTAGGTAATGCACAGCAAGTCCATCATCTATCTGAACTATTAAATATGAGTGATGTTGTGAGCCTGCACGTACCTGAAACAGCTTCGACCAAAAATATGATTGGTGCAACAGAGCTGGAATTGATGAAACCAGGTTCAATTTTGATAAATGCTTCACGCGGCACCGTGATAGACATTCCTGCATTAAGTGAAGCATTGGAAACCGGGCATATTTCTGGCGCGGCGATTGATGTATTCCCAGAAGAGCCGGCAACAAACAGCGATCCTTTCATCTCGTTATTAACAAAATTTGATAATGTATTACTGACACCGCATATTGGTGGATCGACTCAGGAAGCCCAAGAAAATATTGGTGCTGAAGTCGGAGGTAAGTTGGTGAAATACTCTGACAACGGTTCTACGCTGTCTGCGGTTAATTTCCCTGAAGTTTCACTGCCTGTTCATGCCAAAGATACTAACCGTTTGCTGCATATCCATGAAAACCGTCCCGGTATCTTAACCAGCATCAACCAAGTGTTCACTGCTCAAGAAATCAATATTGAAGCACAATATCTGCGAACAGAAGGCGATATTGGTTATGTGGTTATTGATATTACAGCGCAGAGCACTGCTGAAGCCGAATTGGTATTGCAACAACTGAAAGCTTTGCCTGGTACAATCCGTTCCCGGTTGCTTTATTAATTCACTAAGAGTGAAAGAAGGGCTGTTGAATATTTAACAGCTCTTATATCAGTTAAAGATTCACGCCCATTGCCATACTTTTTCTGGTGTAATAATTTCCGGTAAAGGAATATCCCAACTTGCACTGGGTAATGTTTCCACTAGCTGGAAATTGTGTGCTAACCCTATCGGGTAAAAGTTCTGTTGTTGCCATTTTGCGAGAGTCCTATCGTAGAAGCCGCCTCCCATACCCAAACGTTGCCCTGTACAATCAAAAGCAACGAGTGGTATGAACATGACATCAAGTTCAGAAACAGGCAAAACCTGCCGGATATCCAGCGAAGGTTCTTCTATATTGAATTGATTCCGAATCAGGGGAGTATCGGCACAGTAACGCAGGAAAAGTAAGTGATTCCGGCTGAAAGGATGCAATACTGGCAAATAGACTTGCTTGTTTTGTTGCCAAAGTTGTTGGATTAATGGACGTGTATCCAATTCCCCATCGAAAGAGAGATACAGGGCAATTTTGTTAGCTTGCAGAACCTTCGGATGAGCCATGACTTGTTTGGCTGCTTGCAGGGCAAATTGCGCTTGTTGCTCGGGGGATAAACTTTGACGTAGTTGTCGAATTTTTTTTCGAATGGATTTTCGGAGAGAAAAAAAAGAATCTGATTGCATGATACCTGCCTGTTTAATGCAGAAAAGGATACAAAACAGATAAAAATTAGGGTTCTCCAAGATGCCGTTGCAGGTGGTAACCCTTGAACCCTTGGTTCAAGGTGAACGTAGAGTCGTTTCTATTAGGCTTCTTGGTCTGGCCAAGCATGCTCACAAGAAACAGAGCACTACATTCTATAGGTATGAAATATCGGCTCAGGGGACTTCCCCGCTCACGCACACCTCAGAGAAATTTTTTGTTGCTTAAAACGCTAAATAGGCTCTAAACAACGCTATGGAGCCTATTGTATGGAACTAAATGAAGAAAGCAACTGCTTATATTCATCTATAGTGACTACTGCCTGATTTATCAACAAGAATGAGTTTATTGACAGGTGGAACATCAGGTAATTTTACCTTGTTCTAACAATGCGTTTTCAATAGTCTGCTGGAGCATTTTTATTTTTTGTTCCATATTGTAGGCATAATCACGGGTTTTCATTTTTTCTTGTGCTAACTCGTGACAAACATTCAGCGCCACAATAAAAACCAGCTGCTCAGTGTTAGTTACTCTGGTGCGTTCTTTGAGGTTTTGCAAACGTTGATCAAGCTCCTCAGCAGCAGCTTGCAATGCTTCTATCTGCTCTGGTGGACAATTGACACGTAATGACCGCCCAAAAATCTGAATATCTACTGGTTGTGCAGACATGACACCTTCCTGATTTATTACTGTGCCGAAACCTTGATTTTGACATATAGCCCTTATCCTTCAAATTGTAGCTTTATTGGCTGAGTAACAACTTGAAATCTATTGGGCATAAAGTAAATTTTGGTATAAAAACAAGGCCGACACCAATCATTACCGTACAATACCAAAAGCGCCCCCTCCTTATATCGGTGTATGCTGTCTGGTATAGCGACTCCCCTTGATGGTAGCATAGCATGAACTTATATCGCCAACGATGATCAATATACATGTCTATACAAAACTCATTACCTAATTATCAGTCATTTGATGAAATTTTGCATCAACAGTCCGTTGCACTGACCGCAGCAGAAATGCACGGCTTAATCAGTGGATTACTATGTGGTGGAAATCATGATAGTAGTTGGCAGACATTGGTGCATGATCTCGCTAATGATGGTCTGGCATTTTCTCAGGTTTTATCCGTACCCCTCCGGGAATTGCACGAAACGACCTTTGAATTGCTTGATGACAGTAATTTTGCATTTAAGCTACTGCTTCCTGATGAAGAAGCCGGTGTTTTTGAATGTGCGGATGCGTTGGCGGGATGGGTGAACCATTTTCTATTGGGATTAGGTGTCGCAAATCCAAAATTGACAGAAAAACCAGAAATTAAAGAAATTGTCACCGATTTACGTAATATTGGCATGTTGGGGTATGACGAGGAGGAAGATCAAGAAGAGCTATCCCAGGCTCTTGAAGAAGTCCTGGAATATGTTCGTGTTGCAGTTCAGCTCTGTTATATCGCTTTAGCAATGCCGAAAACTTCAGGTAGTGCAAAAAATGAAAAACCAACATTGCATTGATTGGTGATATATACCTAATAAATTTCAAGTTGTAGCACAATAGCAAATGAACGAATCCCGAAAGCATAACTACTGTGCGATTGGGAGCGGGTAAACGCGGCTGACAAAGCAGCAGCTTGAAAGATAAAGGGTATCCTAACTAATAATAATGAAATCGCAGGAGAGGGTATGACTAAACAAGAATATTTATCCCGTCGTCAGGCACTATTGTCAAAAATGGCACCGGCCAGTGCGGCCATTATTTTTTCTGCCCCGCCTGCGACACGTAATTCAGATAGCGAGTATCCTTATCGCCAGCACAGTGATTTTCTTTATCTGACAGGTTTCAATGAACCGGAAGCGGTTTTGATACTGATCAAAAGTGATGAAACTCACAATCATAGCGTACTGTTTAACCGCGTCCGTGATTTGAATGCGGAAATTTGGTTTGGCCGTCGTCTTGGGCAAGAAGCCGCATTGGAAAAACTGGGCGTGGATCGTGCTCTGCCATACGATGATCTCAACGAACAGCTCTATTTACTACTGAATGGCTTGGAAGTGGTTTATCACGCGCAGGGAGAGTTTGAATACGCTGACAACATCGTATTTAGTGCCTTGGATAAATTGCGTAAAAATAGTCGCCGTAATCTCAGTGCCCCGTCTGCTATGGTGGATTGGCGTCCATGGCTGCATGAAATGCGCCTGTTCAAGTCGGAATCTGAATTGGAAATCATGCGCAAGGCTGGGAAAATCAGTGCGCAGGCGCATACCAGAGCCATGCAGGTTTGTTGTCCTGACATGTTTGAATTTCAGCTTGAGGCTGAGATTCATCATGAATTTACCTATCAGGGTGCACGTTATCCTGCCTATAACACCATCATTGGTGCAGGAGAAAACGCTTGCATTCTGCATTACACAGAAAATGAACGTCGAATGAAAGACGGTGATTTAGTCTTGATCGATGCAGGATGTGAGTATGCAGGGTATGCGGGCGATATTACGCGGACATTCCCGGTCAATGGCAAATTTACTCGTCCACAACGTGAAATTTATGACATTGTGCTGGAAGCCATTAATGTTTCTCTGGAGTTATATAAACCCGGCGCCAGCATCCGCGGAGTCACTGAGCAGGTTGTGCGTATTATGGTCAATGGATTGGTAAAATTGGGAATTATGCACGGTGAAGTCGAACAATTGATCGAAACTAATGCTTATCGCCAATTTTTCATGCATGGTTTGAGTCACTGGTTGGGACTGGATGTACACGATGTGGGCAATTACGGTGTTGAGCGTGATCGCATACTGGAACCCGGCATGGTGCTGACAGTAGAGCCGGGGCTTTACATTGCACCGGATGCGGATGTTCCGTTGGAATACCGCGGCATTGGTATCCGCATTGAAGACGACATCGTGATAACGGAAACCGGAAATGAAAACCTGACTGAGCATGTCGTAAAAGATCCCGATGAGATAGAAGCGTTGATGGCACAGGCGAAACAGGGTTAAGGTTAAAATAATCAGGAAGTGATAATGAACGTGATTATTGTGGGTGGAGGAATGGCGGGAGCGACACTGGCACTGGCTATTTCTTCGCTGAGCCGGGGGCTGTTGCAAGTCTCCTTAATTGAAGCCGCAGAACCCACTCAGGAACATCCGGGTTTTGATGCGAGAGCCATTGCCTTGGCTTATGGTACATGTCAGCGCTTGGATCAGATCGCTATTTGGTCTGCGCTGAAACATTGTGTGACACCAATCACTCACGTTCATGTTAGCGACCGTGGTCATAACGGTTTCGTCAATATCCGCGCTGATGATCATGATATTCCGGCATTGGGTAATGTGATTGAATTGCATGATGCCGGTATCCATCTGTTTGATTTACTGAAACAATCACCGAATATTAAACTTTACTATCCGGCTACAGTGAATTCCGTCGAGCGTCTGGAAAATTCTGTCACTGTTACGCTGAATAATGGTGAAAAACTGACAGGGGAATTGCTGGTGGCTGCGGACGGTAGCCATTCTGCGATAGCTCAGGCGTGCAATATTCCATACCAGCGACAATCTTACGATCAGGTAGCGATTATCGCCAATGTCCTGACTTCTGAGCACCCCCAAGGAAGAGCGTTTGAACGCTTTACTGAACATGGCCCGTTAGCTCTCTTGCCTATGTCTGAAGGGCGCAGCTCTTTGGTGTGGTGTCACCCACTGGACAAACAGTCAGAAATCAATGGTTGGAGTCAGGCCGAATTTATCCAACATCTGCAACAAGCATTTGGCTGGCGTTTAGGGAAAATGTTGGAAACCGGTCAGCGGTACAGTTATCCATTGGCTTTATCGACAGCAAATCGGCAAATTAGCCATCGTCTGGCACTGGTAGGCAATGCCTCCCAAACTTTGCACCCGATTGCCGGGCAAGGTTTTAACTTAGGTATGCGTGATGTTATGGCATTGGCGCAGAGCATTTCAGAAGCGGCTATTGCAGGGCAAGATATTGGAGCCTATAAAATACTGGCTCAATATCAGCAACAGCGCGAGGCAGATCGTGAAACGACAATTGGTATCACGGATGGATTGGTCAGATTATTCGCCAATGACGACTTGCCGTTAAGAATCGGGCGAAATTTGGGCCTGATGACGATGGAAACATTACCACCGATACGGGATCTATTTGCACGCCAGACATTGGGTTGGGTTACCCGGTCAGCTTAGGCAGATTAAGAGGAAAGAAAAACATGCAATCATTTGATGTGGTGATCGCAGGGGGCGGTATGGTTGGCCTTGCGCTGGCCTGTGGTTTGCAAGGTAGCGGTTTGCGCATCGCGATTGTAGAAGAACATCCACCGACAAAGCAATTTGATGCCAATGAGGAACATGCGTTGCGTGTATCGGCCATCAATGCAGCAAGTGAACGTTTACTCACTCATCTTGGTGTTTGGCAGAATAT
The DNA here is from genome assembly GCF_014467285.1 of Xenorhabdus sp. PB62.4. NCBI lineage: Bacteria > Pseudomonadati > Pseudomonadota > Gammaproteobacteria > Enterobacterales > Morganellaceae > Xenorhabdus > Xenorhabdus sp. PB62.4. The sequence goes on from NZ_NKHR01000006.1 coordinate 187,101, forward strand.
CCTTGCGATGAGAGCGAGTCCTTATCAGGGCATGGAAGTTTGGGATCAGGATAGTTTCGGCCGCATTCAGTTTAATGCGGCCGAAAATGGCCTGGCACATCTTGGGCATATCATTGAGAATCATGTAATCCGACAAGCGCTTTGGCAACGTGCGGAAAATTTGTCAGATGTGACGATTCTTACCCCATCCACCCTCCAGAACGTTGCCTGGGGAGAAAATGAAGCCTTCATCACTTTATCTGATGGGAGCATGCTAACTTCGCGCTTAGTGGTTGGTGCAGACGGCGCACACTCTTGGTTACGTCAACATGCCGATATTCCACTGACTTTTTGGGATTATGAGCATCATGCGTTGGTAGCAACTATTCGCACTGAAGAACCACATCAGGGCGTTGCACGTCAGGTTTTTCATGGTGATGGAATATTAGCTTTTTTGCCATTGTCTGATCCTCATTTATGTTCAATTGTTTGGTCACTGCCGGCTGAATCGGCACAACAGCGCAAAACCATGGAACCTGAATTGTTCAACCGGCAGTTGGGTGTGACATTTGACATGCGGCTGGGCCAATGTGAATTAATCAGCGATCGACAAACTATTCCATTGATGGGGCGTTATGCCCGCAACTTTGCTGCGCATCGTTTGGCACTATTGGGGGATGCGGCACATACCATTCATCCTTTGGCTGGTCAGGGTGTCAATCTGGGGTTTATGGATGTGGCAGAACTGATTAGTGAATTAACCCGGCTGAATTGCGAGGGAAAAGACATTGGTCAGTATCTTTATTTAGGGCGTTATGAACGTCGTCGTAAACACAGTGCTGCAGTTATGTTGGCAGGCATGCAGGGATTCCGTCAGTTATTTGATGGCAATAATCCGGCTAAAAAGTTATTGCGAGGGGTTGGATTAGCATTGGCTGATCACTTACCGGGAATAAAACCGCAATTGCTTCGCCAAGCAATGGGTCTCAATGATCTCCCTGATTGGCTAATTTCCCCAACCACTTCGGTTGAAAAAATCTAATTTATCTCCCCGTTTAGGATTAGATTTTTTTATATTAGACTAAGGTGTGTGCAGTTGATTTGCTTCACACTTTAGTCATTTTCTAATCTAAAAAGATTGATTCCTGTCATTTATTGCGAATATTGAGCGCTTTGACGCAATAAATTAGACAAAAATTCTGCATGATAGTAAGCGTTTTTTCAGATTATCACACCAATGCTGCTAATTTATTTTATGGTTCATTTCCAGTTTCAGTGATAACTTCTGATTCTAAGGTATCGTTTGCGTGATTAACCGCTTCTTTGCTTCATGATCCAACATCTGCCGGTTAATGCGCCGTATGTTTTTTCAGGTCACGAATGTTTTCATGTCAAGAATGGAAAGAGGGAAATAATGTCAAAACACACCCCACTATATGATCAACATCTGGCATGCGGAGCACGCATGGTAGATTTTCATGGCTGGATGATGCCTCTGCATTATGGTTCACAAATCGACGAGCATCATATCGTGCGTACTGATGCTGGTATGTTCGACGTTTCCCACATGACTATTGTGGATCTGCATGGCCTAGGTTGCCGTGATTTTCTCCGTTACCTTCTGGCAAATGACATCGCCAAATTGACCGAACAGGGCAAGGCGCTTTATACCGGAATGCTGAATGCTTCTGGTGGCGTGATTGATGACCTGATTGTCTACTTCTTCACTGATAACTTCTACCGTATGGTTGTTAATTCAGCAACGCGTGAGAAAGATTTAGCATGGATTAACCAACATGCGGAGAAATATGACGTTGAGATTACAGTGCGTGATGATTTGGCTCTGATCGCTGTTCAGGGGCCAAATGCACAGGCTAAAGTTCAATCACTATTAAGCGATGAACAAAAGCAGGCTGTAACCAGTATGAAGCCTTTTTTTGGCGTCCAGTCCGGCGATCTTTTCATTGCGACGACGGGTTACACCGGTGAAGCGGGTTATGAAATTGCGTTACCAAAAGAACACGCAGCAGATTTCTGGCAACAGTTATTAACCGTAGGTGTAAAACCTGCCGGCTTGGGAGCACGTGACACATTACGTCTCGAAGCGGGCATGAATCTTTATGGTCAAGAGATGGATGAAACCATTTCGCCACTGGCCGCCAATATGGGATGGACAATTGCCTGGAAACCGGAAGATCGTCAATTCATTGGCCGTGAAGCGCTGGAAAGGCAGCGTGAAACAGGTACAGAACAATTGGTAGGGTTAATCATGCGTGAAAAAGGCGTGCTGCGCGGTGGTTTAACCGTCAGTTTCACCGATAATTCAGGCGAAATTCGTTCTGGTGTGATTACCAGCGGAACATTCTCTCCAACTCTGGGATTTAGTATCGCCCTTGCACGTGTACCACGCGGTATTGGTGAACAAGCGATTGTTCAGATCCGTAATCGTGAAATGCCTGTTCAGGTTGTGAAACCGGGTTTTGTACGGATGGGTAAACCACTCGTAGACTGATTTTTGGTTGTAATGTTTTGATTGTTGTAATGTTTTTATTAATCAATAAGAAACAAGGAGATGGCAACGATGAGTCATGTACCAGCAGAATTGAAATATACAGAATCACACGAATGGGTTCGTTCGGAAGGAAATGGTGAATATACAGTAGGTATTACCGAACATGCTCAACAATTATTGGGTGATATGGTATTCGTTGATTTGCCTGACGTCGGTACAGAGGTAAACAGTGGTGATGATTGCGCAGTTGTAGAATCAGTTAAAGCTGCTTCTGATATCTACGCACCATTGAGTGGTAAAGTCATTGCTGTCAACCCTGAGTTGGAAGGCACACCCGAATTAGTGAATAGTGAACCGTATAACGAAGGTTGGCTGTTCCGTATCAAAATTACTGATGAGAGTGAACTGACTAATCTGCTTGATGCTGAAGGCTATCAGTCACTTTTAGAAGAAGACGAATGATTGTATTGACCGCCCCATATCACGTTGTGAATGGGGCTTTTTTTATGTGTGCCGTTTTTAGCTAGTTTCAGGAAATTATCATCAATGACTCAGACATTAATCCAACTTGAAAATCAAGGTGAATTCATTCGTCGCCACATTGGTTCTTCTGCTGAACAGCAAACAGAAATGTTGGCGATGGTTGGTGCAAATTCTCTTGACGATCTGACAAATAAAATTGTTCCTCGCAATATCGCATTGTCAGAACCGCCAGCAATCGGTGAAAGTGCAACAGAACAACAGGCACTGGCTGAATTAAAGGCAATGGCGAGCCAGAACCAGCGCTATCAATCTTATATTGGCATGGGGTACGCGCCATCGATACTTCCTCCTGTCATCTTGCGTAATTTGTTGGAAAACCCGGGCTGGTATACTGCCTATACTCCTTACCAACCCGAAGTTTCTCAAGGTCGACTGGAAGCTCTGCTCAATTTCCAGCAAGTTACGATTGACCTGACGGGTTTGGATCTTGCGTCTGCTTCTCTGTTGGATGAAGCAACCGCAGCGGCAGAAGCCATGGCAATGGCAAAACGGATCAGCAAGTTGAAGAATGCTGAGCGTTTTTTTGTGGCCGATGACATTCATCCACAGACATTAGATGTTGTGCGTACCCGTGCTGAAACATTTGGATTTGAAGTCATTGTTGATAAAGCAGAAAAAGCACTGGAGCTAGAAGGTGTCTTTGGTGTCCTGTTGCAACAAATTGGCACAACGGGCGAAGTTCACGATTACAGTGATCTCATCGTGAAACTGAAAGAACGTAAAATCATTGTCAGCGTCGCGGCAGACTTCATGGCACTAGTCATGCTGACGGCACCGGGTAAACAAGGGGCTGACATTGTATTTGGTTCTGCACAGCGCTTTGGTGTGCCGATGGGATACGGTGGCCCTCACGCCGCCTTCTTTGCCTGCTGTGATGAATTTAAACGTTCCATGCCGGGGCGTATTATTGGTGTTTCCCGTGATGCAGCGGGTAACAGGGCATTGCGTATGGCAATGCAAACACGTGAGCAACATATTCGCCGTGAAAAAGCGAACTCTAATATCTGTACCTCTCAAGTCTTGCTGGCGAATATTGCGGGTATGTATGCGGTTTACCACGGCGAGAAAGGCTTAAAGCGCATCGCTGGCCGCATTCATCGACTGACTGATATCTTGGCTGCTGGCTTGCAACAAGCGGGTATCACACTGCGCCATAAAACATGGTTTGACACGTTGACGGTTGAAGTGGCGGATAAAGCTCAGGTCTTGGCCAGAGCGGAGAAAGCGCAGATTAACCTGCGTACCGATATTTTTGGTGCTGTTGGTGTGTCATTGAGTGAAAAAACCAGCCGCGATGACCTGATAACCTTATTTCAGGTTCTGACGGGATCGGACGCTGTATTGGATCTCGAAACGCTCGATAGCACAATAGCGAATGACAGCCACTCTATCCCTGCCAGCATGCTGCGTAATGATGAGATTCTGACGCACGATAACTTCCGCCGTTATCATAGCGAAACTGACATGATGCGTTATATGCACAGTCTGGAGCGTAAAGATTTGGCGCTGAATCAGGCAATGATCCCGCTGGGATCGTGCACCATGAAACTGAATGCGGTCGCAGAAATCACGCCGATAACATGGCCTGAATTTACCGACATACATCCTTTCTGCCCGACAGAGCAGGCACAAGGTTATCATCAGTTAATCGGCCAGCTTTCCCATTGGTTGGTGCTATTGACTGGATATGATGTATTTTGTATGCAGCCAAATTCGGGGGCACAAGGGGAGTATGCTGGTCTATTGGCGATTCGTCGCTATTACGCCAGCCGTGGTGAGCAGCATCGTCATATTTGCTTAATACCAAGTTCAGCGCATGGTACAAACCCTGCCTCGGCACATATGGCAGGCATGACAGTTGTGGTTGTGAACTGTGACAAAGAAGGCAACATTGATCTGACCGATTTGCGTGAAAAAGCAGAAAAGCATCGTGACGATCTGGCTTGCATTATGGTGACTTACCCATCGACTCACGGTGTGTATGAAGAAACCATTCGTGAGGTTTGCGACATTATCCATCAAAATGGTGGTCAGGTTTACCTTGATGGTGCGAACATGAATGCTCAAGTGGGGATCACGACACCGGGTTTCATCGGCGCAGATGTTTCGCACCTGAATCTGCATAAAACCTTCTGTATTCCACATGGTGGTGGTGGCCCGGGCATGGGGCCGATTGGTGTGAAAAAACACCTTGCACCATTTGTGCCCGGTCATTCAGTGGTGGAAATGGATGGCGTTACGACACTGGGGGCGGTATCCGCAGCGCCATTTGGAAGTGCTTCCATTTTGCCAATTAGCTGGATGTATATTCGCATGATGGGCGCTAAGGGACTGAAGCAAGCCAGCCAGGTTGCTATCCTGAATGCAAACTACATCGCTGCTCGCCTGAAAGGGGCTTATGAAATCCTTTATACCGGACGTGATGGTTACGTTGCTCATGAATGTATTCTGGACATTCGCCCATTGAAAGAAGAGTTTGGTATCAGCGAAATGGATATCGCCAAGCGTCTGATTGATTATGGTTTCCATGCACCAACCATGTCATTCCCTGTTGCGGGTACTTTGATGGTTGAGCCAACGGAATCAGAAAGCAAAGTTGAGATTGATCGCTTTATTGACGCAATGCTGGCAATCCGTGAAGAAATTCGCAAAGTGGCAAAAGGGGAATGGACTTTGGAAGATAACCCACTGGTTAACGCGCCACACATTCAGACTGAACTTGTTTCTGAATGGAATCACGCATACAGCCGTGAAGTTGCCGTTTTCCCAACTGCGGAAACACAGGCCAACAAATACTGGCCGACGGTGAAACGTCTGGACGATGTTTACGGTGACCGCAATTTACATTGTTCTTGTGCGCCGATTGATGACTATCGTTAATGACAGTTTAGATTGATTTATTGTTAACCCCCGTCTGGTAAGACGGGGGAAATCATATGATGAAAACTGTGCGATCAAAACTTGATAATCAAGACGGTAGCTTATTATCAGATAAAGATGGAAATTATTTCAGCCAGCCTTTTTCCTTCGCTGCTTCTAATTGCGGTAAAAGGTATTGCCACAGTTCAGGATAACTTTCGGAAACAAAATGGAGCAGGTTGTAAACTTGTTCAAAACGAATGTCATTTTCGATCCAGCTCTGGCCTTGATTATGCAGGTTCATAAATACCGGCATGACTCTGTCGAGTGTTTTGGCAAAACGCGCTTCAGGGGTAAGGGCATCTTCGTATTCGTGCCACAGTTCCAGAAAATATTCTCTCTGTGCTTCCGGCAGTAAACCGAAAATACGGTTAGCTGCTTTAACTTCCTGTTCTTGAATGGCTGCACGGGCAGCCAGATCGAATGCAATCACATCACCGGCATCGATTTCAACAATGTCATGAATGAGAGCCATTTGCACGACACGACTGATATCCACTTCGCCGGCATAAGGAGCAAAGCCGAGAACGGCAATAGCGAAATGCCAGCTATGTTCAGCGGAGTTTTCGTGTCGGGTATTGTTCAGTAATTTCGTTTTGCGATGGACATACTTCAATTTATCCAGTTCCATGATAAACGCGATGACATCAGTAAAAGGGCCGAAATTAACAGGGGGTACAGCTAATGACATATAGAAACCTCAATAATTATTTTTCTTCGTCTAATGAGTAAGGTAATGCTTGGATGGTAAGGGCATGACCTTCATCTTCACGGACACGGAAAACACTCTCTGTTTCCATATCGTTGTTCATGACAACTTGCACCCAGACTAAATCGTCAGCCAGTTTAACCGCAGCCAGCACTGAACCTGTCCGGCGCCACTTATCACCCAATTGCCATTCCAAATCATCGCCAGCGGCAGGCAAAGAAGAGGCACTGCCCGCCAACCAATACATAGCTCGCTTATTTGCACCGCGGTACTTGGCACGTGCCACCATCTCCTGACCGGTATAACAACCTTTCTTAAAGTTGATACCATTTTTGATTGCCTGGAGATTTGTCGCTTGTGGAATAAGCTGTGCGCTGTTGGCTGGATCAATCACAGGAAATCCCGCTTCAATTTCCAGCGCCAGCCATTGTTGGCTGTCATTCAATTGTGATTGCAACTTCTCGGAGAATGTTTCGGCTAATTGGGCAGCCGTTGTACTGTCTGTAACTAAAAGAAAACGTTCAGTAGGAAGTGACAGATGGAGAAGTGTTGTTGCTTCATGTTGGATAACAGGAGATTCAGCATCGGGCAGAGCAGGGAAGAAGGTTGCCAGTGCTTCTCGGCTTCCTGTTCCCGCAACACCGAGCAGGACACTTTCGTCATCTTTGGCAAAAGTCACTTTGGAAAACACAGCATACTTTTTCAATTCAGTTAATTGCGTGTCCAATACTGAACGACGTTCAATATAGGCAAAACCTTCTCCACGTCGAAACAGACGTAGATTACTCCACATTTTTCCTTTGGCATCACAATGTGCAGTCAACACATGTTGGTTTTCATCCAAGGAAGCCATATCTGCTGTCACTTGGCCTTGCAGATATTTCTCCGCGTCAGCGCCAATGGCTGTCACCATTCCCCAATCATCAAGGGAAATTAAAGTCGGTGGGAGTGTTGCAGAAGGGAGGGGAGATTGTGCAGAAAACGGAATTTGGTAAGCCATAACAACTCCTGCCAGTAAGCTATCTGAGAAATAACACTAATGGTAAAAGAGAAGTTGCTTCATGCAAAGGGGTTATTCCCGTTATTTACCTTTCAAACATTCGTTATTGGGTTGTTGCGATACGCTTCGCAAGTTGTCGATATATCCAGACATTCAGCCGTAGCAGATGATGAAAAACAGGTTAGAATCGTTGATAATCCCGCTTGATGAAAAATGATAAAGAGGCTTTTTAAACATGGATATTGGTAATAAAGCGCGTATTCACTGGGCATGTCGTCGTGGAATGCGTGAATTGGATATTTCTATCATGCCATTTTTTGAGTATGAATATGATTCCTTGAACGATGACGACAAGCGGGTTTTCGTTCGTTTGCTGGAGTGTCCGGATCCTGATCTTTTCAACTGGCTCATGAATCATGGGCGTCCTGAAGATGATGAGCTTTTCCATATGGTGCAATTGATCCAGAGCAGAAACCAAGCCCGTGGTCCTGTGGAACAATAAATTAAGCATCTCCCGTCAGACTTACCTGTTTTCTATCGGTATACATGGCGGCATCGCTGTGGCGGCTTTATTGGCGCCGTGGCCGGCAAACGGTATTTTTTTCTGGCTCCCATTGCTTGCGATTATTATGATTAGTTGGATATGGAGTCAGAAAAATATTCGCCAGTGTCAGGGGCGACTGGTGCTATTTAAGGGCAATAAAGTGCACTGGCAAAAAGCAGCGTGGAGTATCGCTCAACCACCGTGGTTTAGCTGCTATGGAATGGTCGTCATACTCCATGCTTTTGTGCAGGCAGAAAATGCACGCCATCAGCCACCGGTCAGATTGTGGGTGGCATCAGATAGTCTGTCGCCAGAAGCATGGCGCCATCTAAACCAGCTTATGCGCCAATATTCTGTTAAAAAATAGCTAAAAACATCATTGGGATCGTTAGAATAGTGCTTCCATTTCAGCCAATATCTGCATACACCATTCACTTAAACGCTCATCGGTTTGTTCGAACTGGTTTACATCATCCAGAGCTAGCCCGACAAACTGCTTACCATCGTCAGATAGTGGTTTTGGACTGGTAAACTCATAACCTTCTGTTGGCCAGAAACCAATAAACTGTACACCTGTTGGTCGCAGGTGATGATACAGCATGCCTAACGCATCCAAAAACCATTCACCGTAATCGATTTGATCTCCCATGCCATACATGGCAACGATTTTTCCTGCCAGATCCAATGACGGAAGCTGATCCCAAATAGCCAGCCAATCTTCTTGCAGTTCTCCGAAATCCCAAGTTGGGATACCGAGGATCAAGACAGAATACTCTTCCATCAATTGCGGATCGCAATCCTTGACATTATGCAGATCAATGAGATCTTCACCGAGTATATCGCGTATTTTTTCTGCTACCATTTCTGTATAGCATGTACTGGAGCCGTAAAAGAGACCAATTTTCATCATTATTTATCAGGAAATGTCGAATATCAGGGGTGGCATTGTAACAGAATAATCGCTTTTTCAGGCATAATAGCCGATTGGAAGGCGCATATAGAAAGGAGGGCTTGTGCCAAGAAAACACAACCTATCAGAAAGCCATTTATCAGAAAATAAGGCATCAGAAGAAAATTCATCAGAAAACAGTTCATCAGAAAACAATTCTCAGAAACAACATCCAACGGAACCGCATCCAGCGGCTAATCCCCTGATAGAACAATTTCTTGATACCATCTGGCTGGAAAAAGATTTGGCTGAGAATACGCTGGTTTCTTATCGGCTTGATTTACAAGCTCTGAACAATTGGCTGGTGCATTATGACCATAATTTACTTTCTGTACAGACTATAGAGCTACAATCATTTTTGGCTGAACGGGTAGACGGCGGTTATAAAGCGAGTAGTTCAGCCCGCTTGCTGAGTGCAATGCGACGGTTGTTTCAGTATCTTTATCGTGAAAGAATGCGGAAAGATGATCCAACTGCGTTATTATCTGCGCCTAAATTGCCTAAGCGTCTGCCTAAAGATTTAAGCGAAAAACAAGTTGAGAATTTGCTCAACGCGCCTGTGACTGACCAGCCGATTGAACTGCGGGATAAAGCTATGCTTGAAGTGCTTTATGCGTGTGGATTACGAGTCTCGGAATTGGTTGGTCTGACGTTATCGGATGTGAGTTTACGTCAAGGTGTGGTCAGGATAGTCGGTAAGGGAAATAAGGAAAGATTAGTCCCTTTAGGGGAAGAAGCAGTTTACTGGCTGGAAAATTATCTTGAGCATGGGCGTCCCTGGTTATTGAATGGCGCGGTATCTGATGTCTTTTTCCCCAGTAAGCGGGGAACGCAGATGACACGCCAAACTTTTTGGCATCGGATCAAACACTATGCCGTATTGGCCGAAATTGATGCCGAACGCTTATCACCCCATGTTTTGCGCCATGCTTTTGCAACACATTTACTTAATCATGGCGCTGACTTACGCGTTGTGCAAATGTTACTGGGCCATAGTGATCTCTCTACAACTCAGATTTACACTCATGTAGCAACCGAACGCCTTAAGGTGCTACATCAACAACATCATCCTCGCGGGTAACTGCGGAGAAAGATGCAAATAAGGAACAAACAATGAAGAAAATTGCGTTTTGCCTTTCTTTAATACTGACTGCTTTTGCCAGCAATGCTTTCGCTGATGAAAGTCCTATCAATAAGTCACTGTCTAAAATGGGAATCAAGGCAGAAAATATTACCCCATCACAGCTTTCTGGCGTGAGTGCCGTTTTAACTGAGCACGGCATTATTTATATGTCTAATGATGGTAAATACTTGTTACAGGGACCACTGTATGAAATTAGTGGCAAAATACCCAAGAATGTCAGTAATCAGGTTTTGATTAAAAAACTGGATGCTTTGAAAAATCAAATGATTATTTACAAAGCACCGAAAGAAAAACACGTTGTTACTGTCTTTACTGACATCACTTGTGGTTATTGCCGCAAGCTGCATGAAAGCATGCAGGAATATAACGATCTGGGGATTACTGTTCGTTATCTGGCATTTCCTCGTCATGGCCTGCAACATGAATCAGCCAAAGAGATGCAGTCTATTTGGTGCAGCGCGACACCGAACAAATCTCTCAATGCGGTTTTCAAAGGTGACAAGGTTTCTCCAATTAAAGAATGCAAAACTGATATCGCGAAACAATATCAGCTAGGCTTGCAATTCGGCGTTCAGGGTACACCAGCGATTATCCTTGAAGATGGTAGCGTGATTGGGGGTTATTTGTCGCCGAAAGATTTATTAGCTATGTTGGATCAGCGTGGTGAATAACTGATAATGTATCAAGAAATACAACTCCGCCGCCGACCGGAGGCGGATTTCAGCCATCTTCCCAACAATATTCATCCGTTATTGCGCCGGTTATACGCCATGCGTGGTATACGTCAGGCAGAGGAACTGGAGCGCGGAGCAAAGGGATTGCTTAATTACCAATCCCTTAACGGCATTGAACAGGCAGTTGCTTTGCTTATCACCGCATTGCGGGAACATTGGCGTATTGTGATCGTCGGAGATTTCGATGCGGATGGGGCAACCAGTACCGCATTGTGCATTCGTGCATTGCGTGCAATGGGATATCGTAGCCTTGATTATCTTGTCCCCAACCGTTTTGAAGACGGTTATGGCCTGAGCGTTCAGGTTGTTGATGAAGTCGTCAAAAAAGGCGCAGAGCTGATTATCACAGTGGATAACGGGATCTCATCCCATGATGGTGTCACTGCGGCACATCAACACGGTATTAAAGTTATTGTCACTGATCACCACTTGCCGGGTGAAACATTGCCCGCCGCCGATGCCATTATCAATCCCAATTTGGCTGATTGTGCCTTTCCTTCCAAAGCATTGGCGGGTGTTGGCGTTGCATTTTATCTGATGTCTGCACTCAGGGCGGAATTACGCCAATTGTCATGGTTTGAGCAGCAAGGCATACCATTACCTAATCTGGCGGAATTACTGGATTTAGTGGCATTAGGCACAGTGGCAGATGTGGTTCCCCTTGATACCAATAATCGTATTTTGGTATATCAAGGACTAAATCGCATTCGGGCAGGGCGATGCTGCGCGGGAATACGGGCACTGCTTGAAGTTTCCAAACGAGAATCCACAAAATTGGCTGCTAGTGATTTGGGTTTTGCATTAGGGCCACGATTAAATGCTGCCGGACGTCTGGATGATATGTCTGTTGGGGTGGCGTTACTGCTGACAGATGACATGATGCAAGCGCGTCAGATTGCTTGTGAGTTGGACGGCTTGAACCAGACTCGTCGGGAAATTGAACAAGGCATGCAGCAAGAAGCCTTGCAGATTTGCGATAAAATCGAGCGTACCCATACCCAATTACCCTATGGCCTGGCGATTTACCATCCTGAATGGCATCAGGGCGTAGTGGGTATTTTGGCCTCGCGTATTAAAGAACGCTTTCATCGTCCGGTTATCGCTTTTGCCCCTGCTGGTGACGGTACGCTAAAAGGATCGGGCCGCTCTGTAAATGGCTTGCATATGCGTGATGCGCTTGAACGCCTTGATACCCTGCATCCGGGATTGATGTTGAAATTTGGTGGTCATGCGATGGCAGCGGGATTGTCGATTGAACAAGACAAATTTGACTTATTTCAGCGCCATTTTTCTGCATTAGTGGCAGATTTGCTGGATATCGCCCAACTTGAAGGTGTGGTCTGGAGTGATGGAGAACTGGCATTGGATGAGTTGTCGCTGGAGGTTGCAGAAATCCTGCGTGATGGTGGCCCGTGGGGACAGGCGTTTGCAGAGCCGGTATTTGACGGCAAATTCAAGTTGTTACAACAGCGAATTGTTGGTGAAAACCATCTGAAAGTGATGCTTGAACCATTAAATGGTGGACCAATGCTGGATGGCATCGCATTTAATATCGATGTTAATCGCTGGCCGGATAACAGCGTCAAAACGGTAGAACTGGCTTATAAATTGGATATTAACGAATTTCGTGGTAATCGGGATATACAGCTTTTGATCCAACATATTTGGCCTTACTGAACTGCTTGAGTCTGATGATGTGGTAAATCTCCGGAAATGCTATAAACCCAGTGATAGATCCGTTAGAATACGCGGTTCGAAAATATCCATGCGACCATCATTTATTCATAATACACAACGTATAAGACACGAAATATGTTTGAAATTAATCCGGTAAAAAACCACATTCAGGACCTGTCTGAGCGGACAGCAGTTCTGAGGGGGTATCTTTGACTATGATGCCAAGAAAGAACGCTTAGAAGAAGTTAATGCTGAACTGGAACAGCCTGATGTCTGGAATGAACCGGAACGGGCACAGGCGTTGGGTAAAGAGCGTTCATCACTGGAAAGCATTGTAGAAACCATCGATCAACTTGATCAGGGATTGGAAGATGTAAACGGTCTGCTGGAATTGGCCGTTGAGGCTGATGATGAAGAGACCTTCAATGAAGCAGTCGCTGAATTGGAACAGTTAGAAGAAAAACTGGGCCAGCTTGAATTTCGTCGTATGTTCTCTGGCGAATATGACAATGCAAACTGTTATCTGGATCTTCAGGCAGGTTCTGGCGGTACAGAAGCGCAGGATTGGGCCAGCATGTTGATGCGTATGTACCTGCGTTGGGCTGAATCCAAGGGCTTTAAGACAGAAATCATTGAAGAATCTGATGGTGACGTTGCAGGTCTGAAATCCGCCACTATCAAGATCATGGGTGAATATGCTTACGGTTGGCTGCGTACAGAAACAGGTGTTCATCGCTTGGTACGTAAGAGCCCGTTTGACTCAGGTGGCCGCCGTCATACATCATTCAGTTCTGCCTTCATCTACCCAGAAGTAGATGATGATATTGATATTGAAATCAATCCGGCTGATTTACGTATTGATGTATACCGCGCCTCTGGTGCTGGTGGTCAGCACGTCAACAAAACTGAATCGGCTGTACGTATCACCCACGTACCGACTGGCACCGTCACTCAATGTCAGACAGATCGTTCTCAGCATAAAAACAAAGACCAGGCGATGAAACAGTTGAAAGCGAAACTGTACGAACTGGAAATGCTGAAGAAGAATGCTGATAAACAAGCAATGGAAGAAAACAAATCGGATATTGGTTGGGGCAGTCAGATCCGCTCTTACGTTTTGGATGATTCCCGCATTAAAGACTTGCGCACCGGTGTAGAAACCCGTAACACGCAATCTGTGCTGGATGGTGATTTGGACAAATTCATTGAAGCAAGCTTAAAAGCTGGCCTATGAGGAACTAAAATGTCACAACAACAGCAGGGAGCTGAACAAGCTCCTGACTTAAATAATGAACTGAAAACACGCCGTGAGAAACTGGCTGTACTGCGCAGCAACGGCATTGCTTTCCCAAATGATTTTCGTCGCGAAAACATTTCCGAAGATCTGCACGCAAAATACGATGGCAAGACGAAGGAAGAGTTGGAAGAGCTGGATATCGAAGTGACCGTTGCTGGTCGCATGATGACACGTCGCATCATGGGCAAGGCCTCTTTTGCAACCTTGCAGGACAAGGGCGGCCGCATTCAGATCTACGTTTCCCGTGATGATTTGCCGGAAGGTATTTACAATACTCAGTTCAAAAAATGGGATTTGGGTGACATTTTAGGTGCACGCGGTAAGTTGTTCAAAACTCAAACGGGTGAACTTTCCATTCACTGTACCGAACTGCGTCTGCTGACTAAAGCATTGCGTCCACTGCCGGATAAATTCCACGGTTTGGCGGATCAGGAAACCCGTTATCGCCAGCGTTATTTGGATCTGATCTCGAACGATGAATCACGTAAGGCATTCCAGATTCGTTCTCGCGTGATGTCTGCATTGCGTAACTTCATGACCCAGAAAGACTTCATGGAAGTTGAAACGCCAATGATGCAGGCGATTCCGGGTGGTGCAAGTGCGCGCCCGTTCATTACGCACCACAATGCGCTGGATATCGACATGTACCTGCGTATTGCGCCAGAACTGTATCTTAAGCGTCTGGTTGTCGGAGGTTTTGAGCGCGTTTTCGAAATCAACCGTAACTTCCGTAACGAAGGCGTTTCTCCGCGTCACAACCCTGAGTTCACCATGATGGAACTCTACATGGCTTACGCGGATTACCAAGATCTGATTGTACTGACCGAAGAACTGTTCCGTACTTTGACTCAAGAAGTGTTGGGTACAACGCTGGTGCAATATGGTGAACAAGAGTTCGATTTCGGCAAACCTTTCGTCAAAATGACCATGAAAGAAGCGATCTGCAAATATCGTCCAGAAACCAATATGGCGGACTTGGATGATATGGATAAAGCCGTTTCTATCGCGAAATCCTTGGGCATTGACCTTGAAAAAGGTTGGGGCTTAGGTCGCGTTCAGTGTGAAATCTTTGAAGAAACCGCAGAAAGCCACTTGATTCAGCCGACTTTCATTACAGAATACCCGGCAGAAGTTTCTCCGTTGGCACGTCGTAACGATGAAAACCCATTCATTACTGACCGCTTTGAGTTCTTCATCGGTGGTCGTGAAATCGGTAACGGCTTCTCGGAGCTGAATGACGCGGAAGATCAGGCAGAGCGTTTTGCAGAACAAGTTCGCCAGAAAGACGAAGGTGATGACGAAGCGATGTTCTACGATGAAGACTACATCACTGCACTGGAACATGGCTTGCCACCAACAGCGGGTTTGGGGATCGGTATCGACCGTATGGTGATGTTGTTCACTAACAGCCATACTATCCGTGATGTCATCCTGTTCCCGGCAATGCGCCCGAATAAATAATCATTTTTTGATTAAAATCTGCCAAACGCCCTGCCAGATTAACTGGCAGGGCGTTTTTATACATATAAGAAAGAGTGAAGCAATCGGCTGAAATATAGACAAATATTAACGATAATCACTTGCTGAGATCGGGTAACAGGTATATATTTGTCAACGCTACTTCATTGAGGCGAGTGTAGTTCAATGGTAGAACGAGAGCTTCCCAAGCTCTATACGAGGGTTCGATTCCCTTCACTCGCTCCAAATAAACCTCTATCAAAGTCTATCAAAGTCAGGTAATGCCAGTAATATCAATACCGTAGTAGTATAAGGATCTCGGACACCTCAAAAGCCTGCTAATGTTATTCACATGACAATGAGGTGTGACGATGAAATTGAAACCGACCAAGCGCCACTATTCCGCTGAATTTAAGCTGGAAGCAGTTCAACAGGTTGTTCTCCATCAACAACGGGTTCTCGATGTCGCCCGTTCATTGGGGATCGATAACAGCACGCGGGGAAAATGAGTTCGCCAGTACAAGGCCGAAATGCAGGGAACAATGCGCTGGAAACGCGGCATCTTGAAGGACGGCTGGTTTTTCACTCAGATCAAGGAAGTCAATACAGGAGTAAAAGGTTTCGCCGTTTACTCTGGCAACATAAAATTATCCAAAGCATGAGCCGCAGAGGCAACTGCTATGATAATTCCCCCCATGGAACGGGTATTCCGGAGTTTGAAAAGTGAATGGCTCCCGCCAGAAGGGTATCAGGACATTCATGAGGCAATAAGGGATATCACCCACTATTTGGGCGTGTATTACAACGAAATCCGTCCTCATAGCTTTAATGGGGGAATTTCTCCTGCTGAATATGAAAGATAGTGGGAAGAGGCTAGAAATGTGTCCGAAACTTCTTGACCGCTAAACTGCCCAGATATGGTGCTCTGAAATGACATATGACAACCAGGTCTTAGTGGTTATATAAAACAGAAACCGTGTAGGGGAGAAACATTTTAGAAAAGGCCATATGGAAACATAAGTAGTTTCGGATGCTATTTTCAGGGGCGCTGTTTTGTCATTTAGGGGGGAAAGTTTATGAGCTGGCATTACCGTTATTAATCTACGATATGACCCGTTCATCGGAAATTATGGGCTGGATGCGTGCTGCCGAGTTTCTACCTTATATTCTTCTGGCCGCAGTGATCGGAGTTTTGATTGATCGAGTGGATCGTAGAGTTTGGTCTCAATGGATGATTGCAGGACAGATTGGGTGTTTGCTGGCTAGCTGGTTAGCTATTGAGTTTGGTTCAAACCCATTGTGGGTGTTATTCCCTTGTGCCTTCTTTATGATGGCTTTTAACTTTGGCTACCTTAACGCCAGAATGGGAATGCTGAAACATGCATTACCCGAAAAATTGCAAGGTGCAGCTATCTCCAGTATGAGTTCACTGAATAGCCTGTTCCAGGCACTTGGCCCTTTGCTGTCGGGGGTAATTATTTTATTCTCATCCTCCCATATTACTTTTCTATGGATAGCATTATTTCTGTGTATTGCTTGGTGTTATTTGTTCAAAATGCCGTACGAAAAAGAGGTACTCAGAACTACCGAAAATGTAAGAACGTCTATCGTTAAAGGTTGGCAGATATTAAAAGCTAATATTCCATTATATCATATGGCGCTGGCTATCATGGTATTAAATACTTGCTCAATAGTGTTTTCTCTGCAAGCGATCTATTATGCCAAAACTTCTCTGGCCATGAACGCTGTTAACATTGGCTACATGGTGTCTGCGGGCGGAATAGGCGCGATACTAGGCTCGTTATTGGCAGTTCGCCTACGAAACCGATTTGGTTTAGGGTTAGTGTTGATTGTGACTATGACCATTCAGGCAGTTGGCTATCTTTTGATTCTATTTTTTAACCATTCTGTCATGTTAATTTTTGCTTTCTTCTGGGCGAATTTCTTCGAAATAATCGCAGCTCTTCTTGTTTACACTTACCGTCAAGAAAGTGTCAAAGCAGAGAATCTAGGGAGAGTCATGGGTATTACTGGCACAATATTTAAATTAGGCTTACCTTTCGGTTTGTCTATTTCTGGATATGTGATTTCGTGGGGAGGGATAGCTCTGCTGTTTATCGCTTGTGCAGTGATTCAGATTAGTACAGGACTTGCGTGTTACCTGAGCCCAATGATGAGGGTGAAATAGTCTACGATAACATAGGCTTACTGGCAAACACCTTAATCGCCAGTGCCAATATGACGCTTTTTCATATAATTCGCCAATTTTACGTTGTCACTCTGTGTACTATTTTCTAACGCTGTATAAACACCTCTTTGGTCATCTTGACTTCTATGCTGGCCGAGCTTTTCTTTAGCCTGAATTTCGTCAAGCCAGATTTTGAACCCAACTATCGCTTGCATTTTTTGATTGAGGTAAGAGTCTGGCATAAGTTCTTTGTTTTCTATCAGATTAGGTTCAAAGGTATTGACTAGGGTTTCCATGGACAATTTTGTCTCTTCGTTTCCTAGGATTTCTGCTACTCCATAGCAGTGTACTGCTGAATAATTCCAAGTGGGAACAGCATGTTGTGCTTTATACCAAGTTGGTGAAATATAAGCATGTGGCCCAGTAAAGACCACTAATACTCGCTGGCCATCAAATTCTTTCCAGTGCTGATTAGCTTTGGCCACGTGCCCATATAACACCCCCCTCTTTCCTTCTTTGGGGGCAAAAACAAAAGGAAGATGGGTGCCTATTAGTGAAGGAGAGATCAATAATCCAAAACTGTTGTTGATAATAAAAGTCGATACGCTGTTTTGATCGGTTATTTCCATTTTCTTTGGTATATACATTGCCGTTGCTCCAATTAAGTAGTGATAGCGGTATAGTCATTATGGGCATTTTGTCATGTCTGCCTAGATTATGAACCGATATGAAGTTATTTTCATCAACAAAATAATGACGCATTCCCTCACAGCCTGTCATCAAACAAAAATTTGACCTCGCTCAATCCAATCGATAATGTATTAACCTGTTACTACAAAGATCCATCGCCTGCAAGGATCAGCGTTGAGCGGCGAAACAAAACTTCTGTAGCCTGAAAGGGAGTGCATCGCAATGCGGTACATCTGCGCACTTTTGGAAGCAGATATCCTCGGACACCTAACCCTCCGTCTGAGGATGAAAGTTTCCCGGTGGTATTCACCAGCGGCTACTCACCTGGCAGGGCAGAATTGGCTCTGTCTCACACTGATCGATACCGCTTTAATCGGTACAACATTCACCTGCATTTTGCATTTATCACGATAAACGTCCCGAAAACGGCGCGGCGTCACTTGTGTTAAAGCGCAGCGATTACCAAGTGACGCCGCCAGGCGGCTAACGTCCAGAGCACGTCTGGTATGGCTTTACTACTGATTTGAAGCACGAATTACTCAAAGTCACCCGTTATTTCGGGCATTTTCTGATTCTAATCCACTTTATTCGTTTGTTTTTTAACCTGACTCCTGACAACAGGCTGATGCAGTAAAAAAGGAAAAATCACACCACGTCATGATTAATGAGGCGTTCATCTTGACTAAAATCAGGCACTGAACGGGGAGTACTCCACCGCCGTGCTCAGCACGTAGCGAATTCCTGCAAAAACTCAACGCAATTTTCCTGCTACACATTATCTGACGCACCACGGAACGGTGAACCTGAACCGACACGCAGGGATTTGTTTAAAAACGAATTAAAAAATGAATAAAACAGACGCAAAAAAGTAGCAGGAGATGCGTGAATGCCGCAGAAATCGACACGTTCAAAGGTTGAGCTGTTCAGAAAAGAATTTATTACTCACGCCCGAAAGGCGGGCGGAAGTTTTGTCACGGTCGCGGATCGTGAGCGGATTGCGTGACGGTATTTGGATTATCTGAAAGACAATGGCATCAAGCTCCGGCAGATGGACAGCCTTAAAGCGAAACATATTGAGCACTATATTGCCGGGCGTAAGGCCAATCAAGTCAATCACCGGACACTACATAATGAAATGTCCGCGCTGAGAGCAATTTTAGCGCAGGCCGGAAAGCATAAGCTGGCTGATCCCGGTAATGCTCGTCTGAGCAACCGGGCACTGGATATTGCTGATACGAGCCGAAAGGGAACGAAAACTGCACTGACACCGACAACGTTCAAAGAAATTTTTCAGCAGGTCGAGCAAAAAGGCCGAAGTGTGGCAGCGGTGATGCAACTGGCTTATGTGCTGGGGTTGCGCACCAAAGAAGCGGTGGAAGCCTACAAATCGTGAGTGACCTGGAAAAAAGCAGTGGAAAACGGTCACACCTCAGTGCGGGTGGTGTTTGGCACTAAAGGTGGACGATTCAGGCAGACGGTCATACTGGATTGGGATGCGCTTCAACATGCCATTGCCTATGCGGAGCGAGAGCAGGCCGAGAGCAGTGGCAAACTGATTGATAAACTGACAATTACTCAGGCGATAGGCCGTTACCGGTATATTGTTCGGCGTTCGGGACTGAAGGGTAATAAAGTGCCGCACAGTATGCGTTATCATTTTGCCCAACAATCCGGGGCGCATTACATAGTGCAAGGAATTACATGAAACGGTGACATGAAATCATTGTTGCCAATATATGTGGAAACTTATCAAAAGAGTGAAAATTTTCTTGAACGTAGCTTCAGAAGATAAATGGAAAGGAATAGAAAATATAAGTCTCTCATAATTATTAAAATTTATATAATCGTTATATCATTTTTATTTTACTCAATTTAATAGTGATTAAAGATTAAATAGAACGCCTATTCAATCATTTTTAAAATATAACCACTTATTATTGTGTGTATATTGATCTATTTTTGATTTAAAGATAACCTTTCCCTGCAAATTTAAATCAATCACCTTCTTAAAAAGCAGCATTAATTTCGTCCATAAATAGTGTATTAAAAGCCTTAATTATCTATTTTTGTTATTTTTACAACAGAAATAAAACAACTGAAAAATATGTTCAAGCTAGCATAGTTTTCAGTAGAAAATAAGTCTGACGCTTTTAGAGGATAATATAATGGCTGAGAAATTAACTCATCATATTGAAAATTAAATAAAAATACTTATAATTTGAGTATAGAATAATCTTTTTTGTACGGTCTGAACTCTGTGAACCTGGCTGATATATTATCAGGGATAAAGTAAATAATTTTATTATTTAATCAATAAGTTAAATAAATAACAGAAAAATATTGTTATTAACAATATAGAAACTAACTTCCAAATTTTTGATTGGAATAAAATAATGTTTTTATATTTTTCTGCCTAGCAGAAAAATATAAAACGCATATTGAAACACATCGGTATAGGGTATCAAAGCAAAATGCTTTTACTGATATATCCTGCGGTAGCTATGTTTTTTAAGACATCATTTTCCATTTCAAGATATTGCAGTTTCTTTTTGAGTTCGCGCATTTCAATTTACTCCAGCGTGATAGGCCGGGTTTTAGGAGATTGACAATGTCGCTCTTGCTTTAATTGACGAACCTAGGATTCCAGCGCAGATTTACTCACGTTTATAGCCTGAGAAGATTCTCTTATCGTGTAATTCTGGTCAAGAACTAACTGTGCTGCTTCTGGCTTGCATTCTGGACTGAAACGTCTTTGCATAATGTCACCTGTTTAGTTGTTGAAGTAAGAATACCACCTCTATAAAGGTGACCCAAATTAATGTGCCACATCAAATTAACACTGTTTACGATTGTGAAAAAACGTAGGAGGTACTATGTTTAACTATTGTGCGCCGGGCATGAACCCGGGTATGTTTAACTGTTGTGTGCCGGGCATGAACCCGGGGTGGATCAGCGATTATATACAGTCGGTGATTAACCAGAAGATTATTTGTAATGAACTACAGGCAGGTCTGCTCAACTGTCAGGGCAATGTGCTGGCGCCGGCGACGCGCATCGTACGTTGTGAGGACTTAAGTGCGTTAGTTGAAGAAGCCATTCAATCAGGACTGATAGCCATACCGGGCATTGACTCGCTGACCTTTGACGGCACGTATATCCGGCTGGTGGATCAGGTGGGCGTGACACATGATATTAATCTGGCCGCCATTGCGCCGCAGAGTCTGACCAGCAGCGCCCTCAACGTATCATTGACGATGAAAGACGGCACCGTGCATACGGTGGACCTGACCGCGGCGGTGACGGACGCGATAGCGAAAAAGACTCTGACCAATGCGGCGCTCACCAAAGACAATATACTGGTGCTAACGCTCGAGGACGGCAGTCAGGTCAATGTGGCCCTGAACACCCTCCTGACGGACGCCCAGTTGGTCAGCGGCAGCGTCAACAGTGCCGGGGACATTGAGCTGGTGCGCGGAGACGGCACGACGGTGACAATCGACGCCAACGCACTGCATAAGGTGAAGATTGACCGCGACAGCCCTTTTACCGGGAATGGTGATGATGTACCGCTCAATATGGATTTTAGTCGGGTGTGCTGGAAAGTAATTGACAGTCTCACGATGGACAGCAGTGGGCTACACATCAAGATTGATAACCAGTGTGATGCGGTGACACTGCCGATGTCCGATATCCAGCAGGCACTCGCCGATAAAATCAGCGTCTGTGTGGGAGGGAATGGCTTTATCACCGGCAACGGCCAGAATGGGTCATGTCTGGATCTAGACCTACAAAAAATCATGAACGCGTTGGTAGCGAACGCCAATGTAATGAACACGCTTATCAACAACCTGAACAATAAGATTGCGGTCAGTACCAACGGCACGTTAAGCGGAAACGGTACGGCCGCCAGTCCGCTTAGTGTCGTCCTGTCACCAGATGAGGGCAACCTGCTCACCCTTCGCCCAAACGGGGTGTATTACGGCCAGCAAGCGTCGGCGGATGTATCCAACCTGTATGTCGATTCCGTGGCCGGTGATGATAAGAATCAAGGCACGCAGGCGCAGCCGTTAAAAACACTGGCCACCGCCATTAATAAGGTGCGGGAAGATCAGAGTAACAATATTTATTTGCGCTGTGGGGGCGAGTATCTCTGGCCCAGTTTTGCCGTGTCGAACGGAGCAACACGGAAGATTCAGGCGTATGGTGACCCCTATATTGATGGCAATAAGGTTCCTCAAACGACCCCGGAGCGGCGCTCCTACGTTTGGTGGATACGGGATGCTATTGTCCGGCCGAAGATTTATGTGCAGGTGGGCTATAACAAACGGATTCAGGTGCTTTCCAACATGGCGGCCTCCCCACAAAATGGGGGTGTACTGGAGTGTACTGCACTGGAATTTATTTGTGAGGGAGTTAATGATCCTGGAACGCCGGACGCGCCAGCGGATTTTGATCCGAAAGCATGGGCACGCTGGAGTACTTACATGGTGTACGGTAACAGTTCGGGCAAAGTGAATTTTTACGGTTGTAAATTTCAGGGCCACTATGCCCCCAAAGCGGCCAAAGTCCAGCCGGACGACGTGGACGAAGACTGGTGGGGTATCGTGGGCAAAGACAGTGTGGGGGAGGGAGCGCAGCCCAAATTTACGGCCTGCTCTTACACCAATCTGGTGGCCACGCCGGGACAGCAAAAATACCCGAATATTATCAGCGTCTATTCGGGCATGGCGCAGCTGGATATCAGACCCTATAGTGATTCTTTTAGTGACCTGCCGGGCTATGAAAATTTGGTACAGAATATGGATAACGCGGTGCAGATCACCAATGTGTTAACAGGTATCGTGGCGGATCAGAACGGTGTGCCCCGTAATCTGACCGCAAATATTGTGATTTAGCAGGATGGATGTCGGAATGGCACTGTTGCAAATAGCCGATGGTAGTAAGCTAAGGCTCCCATTTTCCCGAAAGAGCAGCGTATGAATCCTTTCCATGGTCGTCATTTTCAGGGTGAAATTATTCTGTGGGCTGTTCGCTGGTATTGTAAGTACGGCATCAGCTATCGCGAATTGCGGAAATGCTCGCCGAACGCGGCATGAACGTTGACCACACCACGATTTACTGCTGAGTTCAACGCTACGCGCCAAAAATGGAGAAACGTTTACGCTGGTACTGGCACCATTCGACCGATCTGTGTTCGTGGTGTCTTGACGAAACCTATGTCAAAGTTTCGGAGAAGTGTTTTTACCTGTATAGGGCCACGGATAACCGTGGCCTTTTACCTTTCACCCCGTGGCAATACCAAAGTCGCTTACCGGTTTTTAAGCAAAACGCTGAAAGGTTTAAAAGGCTGGGAAATCCCCACAGGACGTGGAGCAACGGCAGGTGAAATACCTCAACAATACCATTGAATACGACCACGGAAAGCTGAAGCGAATAATTAATCCGATGCTGGATTTCAAATCTCGGAAGATGGCATATGCGACGATAAAAGGAATAGAAACGATGCGTGCGCTGCGCAAAGGACAGGCAAGGCCCTGAACGGTCATCCTCAGGGTGAAGTGCGCTTGGTGAAGAAGGTTTTTGGTCTTTGAGCTCCTTTTTGAAGGGTAAAGCTCAACTTAGGACCCTATTTGCAACAGTGCCAAAAAGGTTCATGCTGCTTGTTCATATTCCTGCAAACACTGAGACCAATTCCCCAGATTATGGGCAGGTGTTGTAACCCCCTATCAAGATCACTCTATGACTATGTGCAAGCTTTAAAGAAGGGAGACTTTGCCTTCGATTGCCTTTTCTATATTGCAAATAATAAAGGAAATAGCTTCAATCCCCCCCGAATACATGAGTAAAGGACTTAAGTGGCTAAAAGCTCAGCTTCAGCCCAAAATGTAGGAGTGGCTTATGTCAGAAGAATTTTACTTGGCGGAAACCAAACCTATTGATCATGACAATAGCCTCGCCCATGTGATTTATACATCCGATGTGGATAAGATAAAGGAAAATTTTATTGAAAAAAAAATTTGTGCGGGAAGATGAAATTATTGAGTTTTAAGAAAACAAGTACAAGTAATGGAATTAAGTGTATTAGCTGCGACTTTACCTGACGCTATCCTGCGGTAGGGCACGATTAAATCTGACGGTCGGCTATGAGCGGGGAGCGGACATTGTGTTGTGTTCATAATCTGATACCGAGAGAAGATTAAAAACGCTGAAATATTAGGGCGTGTTGACGTTTGATCGGGGGGATTTGAACGGCATGATAATTTGGTATCCTTATTTTCGCCAAAAAACTCGTCACCCGAACTATCATGCCACGACCCATGTTATCAGATCCTGTGTGGGATAAGCTATTTGTATTCATGCAACACAATCGGCTTGTCTATCATAAAAAAAAGTATCGCCTCATCCTGGAAGGTATCCTTTTTCGAATGAGAACCGGGATCCCCTGGCGGGAACTGCCTGCTGAATATGGGAAATGGAATACGGTCTTTAAGTGTTTTAATGCGTGGTCAAACAAAGGTGTTTTTAATTCATTATTCAATGAATTAGCTAAAGATTCTGATACTGAATGGTTGTTCATTGATGGCAGTATTGTCCGTGCTCATCAGCACAATTCAGGCGCGGCTTCAAAGGGAAATGAAGCGATAGGGAAAAGCCGGGGAGGACGCTCGACTAAAATCCATTTGGCCGTAGACAGTTATGGTTTGCCTGTTCATTTTGAATTATCCGAGGGGCAAACTCACGATATTGTGCATGGGGAAAGTTTGGTGGGGCAATCACCCCCCTCAGACTTTGTCATCGCTGACAAGGGATACGATAGTCAGGCATTCAGAAATTATATCGAAGAACAAGGGGCAACGGCGGTTATTCCCTACCGAAAAAATAACCGAAACTCGGGTAAAAAGCTTGATAGGGGTTTATATCGTTATCGTCATTTAGTCGAAAATGCGTTTGCCAGAATCAAACATTTTCGTGCAATAGCAACAAGATACGATAAATTGGCGCGAAATTACGCCAGCACATTGGCACTGGCATTTGTCATTATCTGGCTACCCATGTGGGTCGAGTAAATGATGAATACAAAACGTCAACAATATTGATAAATAAATGCGAGTTTTTCCTGTCAGAACCCGTGTAAAAAATTTCGTGCGTTTGGCTATCAAAACATCCGGCAAAGTAATATTTTTGGTTCTTTCCCGGTGTGATAATCCGTTTTTGTTGGCCTTTAAGATACCAGTCTGAACCTATTTTAGGGTTGAAATGAATATCCACTTCGTCTTCATAAAACACGGGATGTTCTTTTGATGCCCCAAGTAATGCTTGGTTAATTGGCTTCATCTTCTCTTCATATTCAGGATCTTTCTCATGTAATGTTGGCGCGGCTCGCCGCCAAACGATCTGATTTTTGCAGAGAAATCGATAAAGTGTGCTGATTGAAAATTTTATACGAATTAACTCGTTGAGTTGTATCATAAAAAGTTCAAGACTCCAGCGAGAGCGCTCATAACCGAACTGCTGAGGAGAAAGTTTCAGTAAATAAAAGAGAAAAGGCAAAAAGCAGGTTAAATCCCATCGTTGATGACGGCCTGAGGGCTTATTTTGCAACCCTAACCAACGATATGTTCTAAACGACTTTATCCAACGCCATACAGAAGACTGAGCAACACAGAGTGTTTCAGCGACGTGAAAAACTGGCTGACCCCGATGAATCATGAGAATGGATAGAATACGAATGGCATACTTTTTATCGTGCGTTTTTTGCGCCATTTTTTTCATCAGGCGTCGTTCATTACGGGGAATGGGTGGTAGGATAACCATAACTCAGTCCTTCTTTTTGCTTTTTTGTTTCTGGAAAATCCAAATTCGCAAAAATGGGACTGAGTTTCTTTGATACTCCTACCATTTTGAAAAGTCATTTAGTAATTATTTATAGTTAGGGATAATCCTTTTAAGAGCATATTTTATCTCATCATCTTTTGGGTTTTTCTTAATTAAGCTGTCTAATTTTGAAATGGTATTGTTCAATTGAATTAATGGAATTGAAGGGGACTTTGCAATATATATTTTTTCATATTTAGTAGTAAGGAATTCCTCTTCTTTATTCAATATTTCCTCATGAAGTTTTTCACCTGGTCTGATTCCGGTATAAATAATTTCTATTTTATCAATTGGTTGTATACCAGATGATTTAATTAAAGCTTTAACTAAGTCTACTATCTTGATAGGTTTTCCCATATCAAGGAAAAACAAATTACCACTCTGAACTAAAGCACCTGCTTGAATAACTAATTGAACGGCTTCGGGGATAGTCATAAAAAAACGAACCATTTCAGGATGTGTTACTGTAATGGGGCCTCCTCTCTCTATTTGCTTTTTAAAAATAGATAACACACTGCCTCTACTTCCTAAGACATTACCAAATCTCACAGAAGCAAACTTAGTGGTGCTGATAGAGCTATAGCCTTGAACTACCATTTCTGCAATCCTTTTCGTAAGTCCCATTATGCTTGTTGGATTAACTGCTTTATCAGTTGATATTAATACAAAGCGCTCTGCTTTATATGAATGTGCAGCGTGAATTATATTTCTTGAACCTAAAACATTATTTTTTACTGCCTCCAGAGGATTAAATTCCATTAGTGGAACATGTTTATGAGCAGCAGCATGAAAAACAATATTAGGCTTGTATGTATAAAAAATGTGATCTACTCTTTCTTTGTCTTGAATATTAGCAATAATTGGTATTAATTCTACTTCTGATATTATATCTTTTAGTTCAGATATTATTTCAAAAATACTGTTTTCACCATGCCCTAATAATAAAATAATTTTAGGTGAAAAATTTAAAATTTGTCTACATAATTCTGAACCAATAGAACCACCCGCTCCTGTAACAAGAACAGTTTTATTTTTAATATAATCTGATGTCTTGTTTATGTCTAAATTTACACATTTTCTACCTAGTAGTTTATTTATATCCATATTGTTATTTTCAAATGTTAGTTATTTTTAATTAATAAATTCACACATTTTATTAAATAAAGCTTCAATTGTTCTTTAAAATGTCAAATCAATATTTTTCATGAGAAATAGTATACCCTCTTGGTGAAAGATCTATTATTTTATTGTGTTTTTTCAAAATCGAAATAATCCATTTTTTTGTTTATGGTTTTTTATTCGATTAGTACAAGATATATTATCTCGTTCTATGCCCTGAATAGGGCGGAATTTCACTTTGTATTTAATTTAATTAAAAATAAGGTGACTGTGGAATTACTCTGACCACGTTGCTTTTCAACCTTGACCATTCGACTGTTTTTTATTCTGGTATTCTGTTTAATCACATTTAATGCAACTCGGTTAAAAAATGCTATTTGTTTGCTCTATCAAGATCTTTGTGTGATATACAATACCCAATGTAGCTTGTTTTCCACCGACCAATGCTTTCTTATTATCTTGGCGGCGATTTTGACATTTAACAGGAGATAACTGACATACCAGTGCGAGTCATGGAGGGAAGCAGGGCGGGATTCCACTTTGTATTAAGTTTAATCAAATATAAGCTGACTACGGAATTCCGCTGACCACATTGCTCTTCGGCGTTTAGCGGCCTGACTGTCCTTTATACTGGTATTTTGTTTAATCACATTTAATGCAATTCGATTAAA